>JBCCJE010000274.1:0-6870 GCA_039027925.1 Bacteroidota bacterium | reverse complement strand
TGTAACAATGCTTTATCATTGGGTTCTAAAAATAATTCTAAAGTACCGGGCTGTTCTTTTTCACGGGGCGTACCTTCGTAAGGACTAGGCACGTAGCGGAATACCTGCCCCCATTTTTTTTGACCGCCGCTCGTACACGCAAAATAAACTTCCCCATTGCCAAACCACATACCTTCTCCCCTAGCAAAACGAGCAGCTCCCGCATTGTGCCCCCGGTATCGAAGATTGTCCACACTAGGATTCACATCATCCAGATCGAGCCACTCTACTTCCATACTTTTATTGATGGGCATATCGGTATTTTTCCAGTTGCGGGTATCCATACTTTTTTGTGCCTTGATGACTAGTACTTGTAGTTTTCCTCCTGCCTGTAAAACCTGTTTTTGGTGAGGCAAAAAACGGTAGATCAAACTATCATTTCTATCTTCCGTCTGGTAAACGATTCCCGTAGCAGGATCTACACAAACCGCCTCGTGATTGAAGCGGCCCATGGCTTTCAGAGGGATTGGCGCAGCCATTTGGGGTTGGTGAGTGACGGGTACTTCGAAGTTATAACCATGGCGTTGTTTAAGGTTTTTACTTTTCCCTACAAAAGTTTCTTCGCAGGTGATCCACGAGTTCCAAGGCGTTTTTCCCCCTGCACAGTTTCGAATAGTGCCCGCCAAACTCAGCCACGAGCTTTCTAGTTCGCCCGTACTTTCGTTGTAGATCAGCGTAGTTGTTCCACCTTTACATCTTACGCGCTGGCTACCGATGTCGTACATTTTGTCGGCAGGAATGAGCTTGATGAGTTCGTTATTTGCTCCGTAGGCTCCCGGGTCGGTAGAGATCAATTCGTGATTTCTGATGATGATTGTTTTCCCAGCGGGGCCTGCAAAAGTTGCCATACCGTCGGGTAATCCCGGCGTAAAAAAGCCATCACTCATCACCTCACCGACCTTGGAGATCACTCGGTAAGAAAATCCCTCGGGTAAATTAATCATACCGTGGGGGTCATCGAGCAGAGGGCCGTAAGGCATATTAATACTTTGTACAAACTCGGTAGCCGCAGCACCCTCGCAGCTTTTCCATAAGAAAGATTGCAGACCAAAAAAACCAAGGCTAATCGCAGCAGATTGTTGGAGAAACTTTCGGCGGGAAGACGTTTTACTATTCATAGAATTTTTTCTTTAACAAAAATGGTACGTTAGTTAATTTAGGGCTTGCCGAAAAATAAGCCATGCACTTTTAAGATAGTATTTTTGGTTTTAGACGAGGCACAAAAGCATGAGTTTATCTGGATAAATAGCATGACCGAAGGGCTGCGATTGTTTTTGTAACGAAGTATAAAATCAAAAAGACAGCTTAAAATGTATGATTTATATTTCGGCAAGCCCTTAGAGTTAAATACGATGTGTAGGTTGGTGTGTGTGGTTTTGAAACTTACTGATGTAAAAATAAGCAACATCGGGCAGAACCACAAAAGCGTAAAGCAGTTCTAATTTTTCGATAAAAAGTGGTACTTTCGAAAAGTTTCTAAGCATCGTATCTCATCGTACCTATGAAAAAACAACCAAAGAAGACACAACATCGAGGCATGGGCGCATTCGGTCCTAAGCCCAAATCTCAAACAACGGGGATCAATTACCTTTTCTCGATCGCCATAGACGATTACGTCAATTTTCCCAAATTACATAACTGCGTTAAGGATGCTAAAGACATCGTAGCCCTACTCACTAGGGATTACCAATTTGAGCCTGAGCACGTATATGCCATTTACAATGAGGAAGCCACTACCGATACTATTTTTCAGCATTTTGAAATGTTGGCAAAGAAAATTCGCCCCATTGATAATTTAGTCATCTACTTTGCGGGACACGGGATGTACAAGGAAGTATTTAAGGAAGGCTACTGGATTCCCGTCAATGCTACCGACCAACGAACCAGTCAGTTCATTCCCAACAGCGAGATCAAAACGATGCTCACTGCCATCAATGCCAAGCATACTTTTTTGATCGTGGATTCTTGCTTTTCGGGCTCTTTATTTGCTAGAGGTACCACTAGGAGTATTGCGGATCGGGTGGAGCGTTTTCCCTCTCGGTGGGGGTTGACTTCGGGGCGTTCCGAAATCGTTGCGGATGGTACGCCCGGTGTGAATAGTCCGTTCGCTTCGAGTATTTTATATTTGTTAAAAAATAATACGAAACAACTGGGAGTACAAGAACTGTGTACCCACGTCATTGAGTCGGTCATCTCCAATGCGATACAGACGCCCATCGGCGAACCCTTGACTATCCCTGGTCACCAAGGCGGACAGTTTATTTTTAGATTAAAAAAAGACGAAGTAAGAGATTGGGCAGATACCCAAAAAGCCAATGACATCAAGGCTTACGCTACCTTTGTGGCTCTTTATCCCGATGGAAAACACTACGAGGAAGCAGCGAGTAAGTTGATGTTTTTAAAAGAAGAAAAACTGTGGCAAGAAGTCAAAGACAAAAATACCATCAAAGGCTACATCATCTACAAAAATAAATATCCATCTGGAAAATACGTGGATCAAGCCATCGAGTTGATTGAGGATTTGGAGGATGATCGAGATTGGAAAATTGCTTGTAGGAAAAATCGTATTTCCGCTTACCTGAAATACAAACGAAATTATCCCGATGGAAAACACCTAGCGGCAGCCAAGGAAAAAATCGCTGCGCTGAATCAAAAAAAACCTGCTCGGCAAGCCACGCTCGAAACTATACATCCCCCAACAAACGTAACAACGAATACCCCAGAAAAACCGAATACTACGATCAATAGTCTTTTTGCGGCTACTACCTCGGAGGAAAAAACTTCTTACGGTCACCAGCCTACTCCAGGGAAAAAATATTCTACCTCCCGATTGATTGCTTTCGGATTACCGCTGTTGGTCGTAGGTATTTTTATTATTTCAAAATTCTTTTCTCCTTCTTTTGGTGAAAAAAAAGGGAGCGTAGCGGCTGACGAAACGCTCAATCAAGAAGTGCCCATTTCTAGCGAAACGGAATCTCTATCTAAAGAAATACCCGAAGCTACGACGACGACAGAAGCCTTATCAACGGCAGAACGTGGAGTTGATCCTATTTCCCAAAATACCTCTACCAATGAAGCCACTAAAAAGGAAATACAAACCGCAAAAAAGCCTGCGGTCGAAAAGAAAGAAAAAGTAAAGACTAACAATCAACAAAAAAACCCGCCCCAAAATAACTCCCGCAACACCACCACGGAAACTCCCAAGGTGGAAGCCCCGACCAAGCCTGCAATCCCAGCGGCGGTTAATGCCCTAGAGCGGTCCATGGTAAAAATCGGAAAAGGTAGTTTTCCGATGGGGAGCGAAACATTGAGTGATGCCCCCATTCACGTTGTTATGATTTCTTCCAGTTTTTCTATCTCCAAAACGGAAGTTACACAAGAACTCTGGCAAGCGGTGATGGGATATAATCCGAGCCACCAAAAGAATTGTGCTCAATGTCCCGTTGAGTATGTGAGTTTTTACGAAGTAGGAGAATTTTTACAAAAACTAAGAGCACTAACTGGCAAACGCTACCGACTCCCTACCGAAGCGGAGTGGGAATTTGCGGCCGTAGCAGGAACTAAAAATGACTTGAATTACCAAAATCCAGATCGCCTTCCGCGTATTGCTTATTACAGGAGAAATGCCCAAAGTCCAAAAATCGTAGGTCAGAAAGCACCCAACCAAGCGGGGCTACACGACATGTTGGGCAACGTAAGGGAATGGTGTTTGGATTGGTACGACGAAAATTTTTATACCGACAACGCCACCGATCCATTGAACAAGCGCAAGGGCTTGGCAGCCAGCAGAGTAGTCAGAGGAGGTTCTTTTTTGAGTGAGGAAGAAAAATGTAGCGTCTATTATCGCTCGGCGATGGCACCCGATCAGCGGAAAAAGGATATTGGATTTAGGGTGGTCTTGGATTGATGGGAGGGTCAGGGATGACGGATTTTAACTACGAAAAATTTTGCTATTAAATTTCCCTGCTCATAACAGCTCAAGGTAATTAATTGCCTTGGAGTGGAAAAAGTATTGAACTTAATAGCCTTACGAAGCAAGAGGATTTGAAAATTGAGCCTTACCATTGTAACAAGTAATTGAGTTAAAAAAAATACTTTTCATCAATGAAAAAATTAGCCATCCTTACTTTTTTGTTTTCATTTTATTTTGCGGCTTGCCAAAGGAACGTGACCACATCTCCTTACGAGTACGCGTTGCTGAGTGCCCACGTCTATGACGACGACGAAGCAATTCCTGACTTGCCAGATGGTTGGAAACCATTTCTGGATTTTGATGAAGATGAATTTTGGCCTACCCTTGATTTGCCAAT
Organism: Bacteroidota bacterium; assembly: GCA_039027925.1. Classification (GTDB taxonomy): domain Bacteria; phylum Bacteroidota; class Bacteroidia; order Chitinophagales; family Saprospiraceae; genus CAJQQY01. Next base: position 2,521 of record JBCCJE010000274.1, on the reverse strand, counting down.
TGGAAAATATAAGGAGATGGCAGACAACGATGAATGGCTGATGCTCGGTGCTTCCGTTGCTGCCAAATTTGTGACGTGGGGTGGATATTTCGGTAGGGCTTACCTCAACGAAAAAACCCAACAAATTGTCATCGCACACCGAGGGACTGATTTGGATTTAAAATTAAATGCCATTTCTTCGGATCACATTTCGCTGGCGCTGAGTGATGGAAAAATTTGGGATTTGCTAGGAGATATAGATGATGATTTCGAAATTTTGAATGGAAAAATTCCCACCCAACAACTAGAGGCCGCAGAGTACTTCGTAGGCGAAGTGCAAAAAGAATTTGAAAAACAATACCATTCCAAACCCAAAATTATTCATACGGGACATTCCTTGGGAGCGATTTTGGCAGAACTCTGCGCCATTAAATATAATTCAAAAGCCGTTACTTTCGAAAGCCCTGGCAGTAAACCAATAGCTGCACAATTACCTGATAATCAGTCACTTAATTTAGAAAATCCAGATATTACCATCTACAACGCCGAGCCTAACCAAATTAATACCCTACACGAACATCTCGGAAAAGTAGTACCGCTGTACGATACCTCAAAGCAACAACTACTGGAATCGGAAGACGAAAAGGTGAAGTCGCTAAAGCAACACCCTATCAAAGAATTGTTGAAAAGATTTGATGAAAAAACGGGAAAACCCAAGTGAAATTAGATTTTCCAAAAATACAGTTCGCTCTTAGGATATGAATTTTTAATCCACTACGAATCCCTTGGTCGTAAAATCCTGACTATTCGAAATGGTCAAAAAGTAAACGCCCGAAGGATACCTACCCACGTTTTCGATTCTGAAAGTGGCAGGTAAAAATTGCTTAGCTTCGAAGTTGCCAGTTTCTATTAATTGCCCGAGTGCATTGTAGATTTTATAATCATAAATTCCAAACTCATTAGGTGTAAAAGCTACATCCAAGTAATTATTCGTAGGGTTCGGACTAAGCAAATCAATATTCAAAATCCCCAATGCGCTTCCACAAAAATCATTGATGAGTTCCATGCTTTTTTCTAAGTCTAATCTTCCACCTGATACCGACCTATCGGCCATTTCTTCTAACTGTTCCACGCCGTTCAATATAAATGACTTCATCGCCAAGGCAGACCCCGAAGGATCGGTTCGAATACCCTGCGCTAATTTTTCACACGGTAAACTGTATAACAATGCTATGGCACCCGCCACGTGAGGCGCCGATGCCGATGCGCCACCGATGGTGATGTAGTTATTATTCGAGAAAGTAGAAAGCGATCCTCCACCCGGAGCAATTAAATCTAACAATTCTTTTCCGTAGGCGGAGTTGAGCACATCTTCGCTAGTGGATTCTCCGACAGTCACCAAGTGATCGCTAGTGCAGATGGAGGGCATATCCCCTACCTCATCAATATTCGAATTTCTATTGCTCACCGAACCTACATTCAGCACCCCTTCGTCTCCGAGCATAGCTAGTATTTCGCACCAAAGCGGAAACCAAACATTGTCTTCTTCCTGCAGCCCGTCTGGATAATCTGAACTGTCTCCGTCCACGCCGTAAGAAGCGTTGGTGCTCACTACCAAAGCTCCTCTCTCGCCGTTGGTATCATTCCAGAGTTTACGAGTATTGTACACGTACTCGTAGGCTTCCACGATTTCATTAAAAAACAAATTGCTATGTACCCACATAATTTTTACGTTCCAGTTCACTCCCGCAATCCCAACTTCGTTATTTCCCGTAGCACCGATCAATCCACCTACTCGGATACCGTGTCCCAAAAGATCATTTCCAATCACATCATTAGAGTCCACTACATTCCAACCAAAATAATCATCAACGTAGCCATTACCGTCATTGTCAATGCCATCATTATTGATCTCTCCCCAGTTGATCCACAGGTTATCAATCAGGTCTTCGTGTCGCCAGTCCCCCGATTCTACCATAGCCACTACGATAGTATCTCCCAGCGCAGTCACGCCCCCCGTGGTGATGTCCCACACGGCGGGTGCGTTGATTTTTTCCATATTCCATTGGTCAGTAAATCGAGGATCATCCGGTGTGGTCTCCCTCGGTGGCACTTGAAAATTTTGCCCCACTAGCTGTACTTCGGGATATTTGCGCATACTTTCCAACAAGACATTTACATCCTCAAAATCCGTAGTGGATTTTAACAGAAAAAGATTAAAGCGTTTTGAAAATTGTTTTTCACTTTCTAGCACAATTCCCGATTCGCCCAACCTTGTTTTTAATTTTTGGAAAAAAACATCAGCGTCTGCTCCTTTTTCTAACTGTACAATAATTTCATCAGGAACGTACGTAAGGGTAGTATTTTCACGCTGCGCTGACAAAGGGAAAGTTAAAACGAGTAATATGAAATTTCTATGGACTTTACTATTACTCGTTTTAACTTTCCCTTTGTCAGCGCAGCGTGAAAATACTACCCTTACGTACGTTCCTGATGAAATTATTGTACAGTTAGAAAAAGGAGCAGACGCTGATGTTTTTTT
>JBCCJE010000273.1:0-6870 GCA_039027925.1 Bacteroidota bacterium | reverse complement strand
CTAAAGGAAAATCACATAAAGTCGCAGCTGTAGCCGTCATGCATAAATTAGTAAAACAAGTTTTTGCTTGTGTCAAAAAGCAATGTAAGTTTGATAACAAGTATTACTTAAAATTCAAAACGACTTAAATTTTTTCACTCTTTTGCTTGCTTTTTAACACAGTTCATGTCTAAATTTTAACTTCCTGAAAACCAATATTTTATGAACTTGACTTCAAATTCACTCACTCATGTATCTCGATATAATCGTTTGTGAATTTATTGTCAAAACCATAAACTGTTGATTTTCAGTTCGTTAAAATTTTAAACATACTCTAAGGAATATTTAATCACTTACAATTTTATTGTTACTCCATTTAAATTCATTTTCAAAAATATTAGGTTTTCGAATCGAGGGTTCGTAATCAAACTTTTTATTCACTGCCATCCTGCCTTTGGGCGCTAGGAGAAAGATACAGGGTTGTTCGTCGTAAATGATTTGCTGTAAGTCTTTGTAGAGTTGAGTGCGCTCTTCGGGAGTCACCCGTGATCTTATTTTTTCGATGACGGTATCCGAAGCATCATTTCCAAAACCAAATTTATTCCCTCCCGATGGAACATCATTATCCGTATGCCAGTTTTGGTAAGGATCGTACAAGGAAGGATCCTGCCCCCAAGCCCCCGTGGTCATTTCGTAATCTCTACTAGACATTTTTTGCCGCACTAAGTTCAAATCTTTTTCATCCAAGCGAAGATCAACTCCCGCCAACTTTGCCCCTTCTGCAATCAACTTTCCAATCATACCTCCCCGCCCTCCTCGGCTAGCCAAGTAGTCTATTCGTAGTTCAGTAAGTTCTCCATCAATCACTTTATCCACCACTCCGTTACCGTTGGTATCTTCCCAGCCCGCTTCTTTTAACAATGTAATTGCTTTTTCGGGACTGTACTCTATCGCTGGCAAATCATCATTATAGTATGACCTAGAAGGGTGTATCGGACTCACGATGGGTCTGCCGTAACCGCTCATAATATTACTAATAATTCTCTCCTGATCCACTAGGTGTGCTAGTGCTCTTCGGACTCTTTTGTCCGATAGTTTTGGATTGTTGGTATTGATACCGATGTAATAAATTTGTAAAACATCTGGCTCATAAAAGTTTAGTAGTTTTTTTCCTTGCTCACTATTTTTTAGAGCTTCATACTGTTGGGGCGCAATCATATTCATCACGTCCACGCCCTCTCCTTTCAATTCTGTAACTGCGGTGGTAGGATCAATAATTGGTCGAAAAATAATTTCCTCGGCACGCGCGGTGAGCAGGTTATATTCATCCGCCAATTGATCTCCCCACCAGTTTTCTTTTTTCTTCAAAATGATCTGTTGACCAGGTCGCCATTCTACCAATTCGTAAGCGCCACTTCCCTGCACATATTTTTTATCTCTCATAAATTCTTCCGACGTAAACTGAGTAGCAAACTCCTGCAACTGCTCATCGGAGGCCGCAAGCTCGGCAGCAGTTTTAGCATCCGATAATTGCTTAACGGTGTATTTCTCCATCAATCCTTTTGGATCAAAAATATGGCTGGGAAAAACTGGAATATCCGTAAAGACGTAATCTCCCAAAAAGTAGTCGGTGGAGATAATGGAGAATTTTTTAGGATTAGCCTCATCAATGATTATATCCTTATACTCATTAGAAAAAGAACGATACTGCGGAGCAGGCACTTTAGGGTTCATGACCGCCTTCAGAGAGAAAGCAACATCATGTCCAGTCACAGGCTTTCCGTCTGTCCAAATTGCTTCATCGTGAATCTCGTAAGTTCTCCTAATTTTTCCTTTGTACTCCCCTGCTTCTATTACTTCGCTCTGTGGTATTGCTTTGGCTAGCATCGGAGCTAGCTCGAGCGTCTTCGTATCATAGTGTACTAAGTTTTGAAAAATATGATTGGTAACTGAGCGGGTGTAGCCCGACGTTGAAATAATCGGATTCAACATATCTGGCTCAGCGTTCAAGTGCGAAACTACAGTAAGAGGTTCGTCGGAAACAGACGCTCCCGCATCGGATTTGGGATCTGTTTTGCAGCTTTGTAACAAGACAAATACAAAACAGCTAATTAAAAGTAGGGTGTGGGAAATACTTCGTTGGATCATGGTTTATTCTTTTTGTATCGCTAAAAAATTTAAAGTCAAGCAGGGTTGAGGAATAGCTTTGAAAATTTAAAACCTCGGTAGGTTTCAATTGTTGTACCCCCAAAGATACTTAACACTTAGCACAAAATTGAAACATTATGAGTACAGTTCTAATTGCGGGAGGGACGGGATTGATCGGTCAGCGCCTGAGTCAATTACTCGGAGAAAAAGGTTACGAGGTCACTTTTTTGAGTAGAAAGAAAAAATCAAATCCCAAGTATTTTCAATGGGATACCAAAAAAGGAACGATTGATACGCTGGCCATCCAAACGGCGGACTACGTCATTAATCTCGCAGGGGCAGGCATCGTGGATAAGCGGTGGACGGACGCTCGAAAGAAAATACTGATTGAAAGTAGAACTCAAACCATTAATTTGCTCCAAGAAAGTTTTGAAAAAATAAAAAAACCAAAAGCCTTCCTCTCCGCTTCTGCCATCGGGTACTACGGCAACCGAGGAGACGAATGGCTCACCGAAACATCTGCCCCCCAACCAGAAGACTTCCTATCCGAGTGTACCATCGCCTGGGAAAATGCGGCTACCAAGGTCATGGATTTAGACATCCGAACGGCTATCTTCAGAATCGGGATTGTCCTATCCAAAAAAGGGGGCGCACTCCCCGAAATGATTTTACCCATGAAGTTTGGCGCAGCCGTTTCTTTCGGAGATGGTCAGGCATATTACCCTTGGATTCACATTGACGATGTTTGCAATATGTTTATCTGGGGCATAGAAAATCAAAATGCGCGTGGGATTTACAACGCTGTCGCTCCCGAACCGCTTCCCGTGAAGGATTTGGTAAAAGAAATTAAAAAGGCTAGGGGTGGATTTGCGCTTCCAATTCCGGCGCCAAACTTTGCACTCCGCCTCGCAATGGGCGAAATGGCAGATATGCTCCTCAACAGTGCAAGGGTTTCTTCGGAAAAAATTTCGCAGGCAGGTTACGAGTTTAGTTTTCCAGAGGTGGGGGTTGCGCTGAAAGATATTTTAAAAAGGAAGGTTTAGTTTATCGGTACAGATTCTTATGGGTGTGTTGAATAGTAGTAGAAGAGTCCAAATCAGCACAGGCACTTCCCCCCGAATGTCGTTAACTTAGTGGCAGTCTGGGAGGGTAATTTCAAAATTCCCCTCCCAGTTTTATTTAATTTTATTGAACCCAAAGTATAAATTTGAAATTACCTTGCGGGAATAAATCCTAAAGTTGACAACATTCCACTCCCTCACGAGTGACGTTTTTTTAAAACCTCAATAACGTCATCTAACTTCTTATCTTTAGCAGCCAACAAAACCAAAAAATGATACATCAAGTCGGCAGCCTCACCGAGAAATAAATCATCATTTTCATCTTTTGCTTCAATCACTATCTCTACCGCCTCTTCTCCTACTTTTTGGGCAATTTTGTTAATTCCTTTTTGGAAAAGAGAAGCGGTGTACGATTTTTCCGAAGGATTATTTTTACGCTCTTGAATTACTTTTTCCAAGTGAAATAAAAAAGCGTCGCCCTCATTTTTTTCATTCCAACAAGTATCCGAACCCGTATGACAGACTTCACCGACGGGATCAACTTTTACCAAAAGTGCATCTCTATCACAATCCATAACAATACTTTTCACATGTAGAAAATTTCCCGATGTTTCACCTTTTGTCCATAGCCGATTTTTTGTTCGGGAAAAAAAAGTGACCCTTCCCTCCGTTTGAGTTTTTTCCAAGGCCTCTGCATTCATGTATCCTAACATCAAAGCCTTTTGGGTAGCATCGTCTTGGATGACACAGGGGATCAAGCCATTTCCTTTTTTAAAGTTTAAGTCTTTTATCATGTTACTTGTTATTTTTTTTTGAAATGCCACTAAGGCGCGAAGGCGCGAAGGCGCGAAGCTTTTTTGCCACTAAGGCTCAAAGTCACGAAGTTTTATATTTTTAAAGACCTTAAAAAATTAGTGTCCTTTGAGACTTATTGCCAAAAAAAAACTTCGTGTCTTCGCGCCTTAGTGGCATTAAAAAAGTCTTTGAGCCTTTCCGACCTCATGGCTACTCTACTTTTTTTTAAAAAGGCATATTAAAAAAATTTTCAAATATAAAAGTCAATTCTAACTTTGCGATTTTTTTAACCAAATATAACTTTAAATGAGATTGATGAGAATAATTTTTATGCTTTTACTGACCCTACACCTACTAGACGTAATTGCGCAAAAGGAATATTTAATTGATACCGTTTACGTGACTGCTACTCAGATTCCCTTGAAAATCAATGAAACTGGAAGAAACATTACCGTAGTAACTGCTAAACAAATTGCCTCCATGCCTGCTACTTCGCTGGACGAAGTTTTGCAAACTGTACCTGGGCTAGAGGTACAATCACGAGGAGGATTTGGCGCACAAGGGGATATTCTGCTCCGGGGTTCAACGTTTACACAAGTTTTAATTTTAATAGATGGAATGAAACTAAATGATCCGCTGACGGGTCATTTTAATAGCTATATCCCAGTTACCCCCGCAGAGATTGACCGCATTGAAATTCTTCGAGGTGCTGCCGCCGCCATGTACGGAGCAGACGCAGTGGGAGGAGTAATCAACATCGTGACTAAAACTTTTTCTAATACTAATCAAGAAGGCATGAATCTGAGTGGTGCTTTGAATTATGGAGATCATAAACTGGTTTCTGGACATCAAGGATTTTCCATCAAAAAAGGAAAGGTAACTTTCGGTGGTGGCTTTTCCATGAACCAATCCGAAGGAGAATTTATTCCAGAACGAATGATTGACACCGCCACTACGCTAGAATCCTACAACAATTTTTTTGACATCAAAACGGTGGGGGCTTCCTTTGGCTATCAATTTGAAAATGGTATTGCTATAAGAGCAAGAACATCTTACGATTTCCGAGACTTTGGTGCTAGATATTTTTATACTACCAATATTTTTGATAAGGCGACGGAGACCGTAGCTAATTGGTGGAATCATCTTCAAGTTTCGAGAACGACTCAATCAAGTGCTACCGACTTCAATGTAGCCTATAAATACAACACCGACGAATTTGTCTTCAGTCCTGATTTTCCCTCCACTAATAATCACGTCACTCAATTGTTAAACTTCACTTTAAATCATATGGAGGTACTCCATGAATCTTTTACCTTAAAAGTAGGAGCACAGCTAGATCAGCGAAAGATTGAAAGCAATGATCGGGGAAATCACGAAGACCTACATTTTGGCGCATACGCAATGGGGGTTTATCGGCAAAATAATTTGAACTTGACCGCAAGCCTACGGGCAGATTATGACGAAAATTATGAGTTTGAGTTTTCTCCGCAGTTGAATCTTTCTTACGTTTTACCTAAGATAGTTTTTAGGGCATCAGTAGGAAGAAGCATTCGAGCAGCAGATTACACCGAGCGATACGTTTCTAATAATTTGGAAAATTTGCTATCCGGAAGAAGTCTGGGCAACCCTGATTTGTTAGCCGAGCGAGGTTGGTCGCAAGAGGTAGGATTGGACTATTCCATTACAGATACTTGGCAAGTTAAGCTGACTGGCTTTGCAAGATTTTCAAATAATTTGATTGATTTTGTGCTTACCAACGAAAATGAAATTGGATCGGTCAGTGAAGTAGGAAGTTTGAGAGACGACGCTGATTATTTCTTTGCAAAAAATGTCGAAGAAGTAAGCACCTTAGGCGTCGAGGTCGAATCTCATCTCAATCAGCCAATAGGGGATTACGCCAATTTACAATGGAGTCTTGGCTACACTTTTATCAATACCGCTCTGAGAGATGCCGAGGATAATGACATAGTTACGGTTTACATTTCTAGCCACGCTAGGCATTTGGTCACCTCGCAGTTAGTTTTGAATTGGGATAAATTTGATATTGCCTTGAATGGGTTATACAAAGAGCGCAACGAACAAATAGCAACAACTATCAATAGAGCATTAGCCAGAAGTTACTCCGTTTGGAATGCTCGTTTTGGATTTAGATTGACGGAAGCATTTGGATTAAATTTTCAAATTCAAAATCTGTTTGACAAAGAATACCAAAATATCTTAGGTGCGGAAATGCCCGGAAGATGGCTGATGGGAGGGGTGCGGTGGAGTTTGTAATTTTGGGAGTCAAGGATGAGGGCAATGGCATTGGCGTAAAAATTTAGGGGGTTAAAAATCTTTCCTATCTTTACCAACAACAAAATAACTCCAAAAATGAAAAACCTTTTCCTTACAATTCTATTGTTACAACCTTTCTTTTGTTTTTCACAATCTGCTTTTGAAGATACCAAAGTTATCATTGAGCACGAAGATTTATTGTTGCGGGAGGATTTGGATACGCTATTGGAAGTGTACAACAAATACGCAGATTTTGATAATGAAGAAAAAAAAGAGGTGGAAGTTTTGCTACAATTTATGAGTAATCCATTTGGGTACGAGTTGGATTACGATAATTTTTTTCCAGAAAGTATAGCAGTACTTCGAGAAGAAATTGTTGATAATCAAAATCGAAAATATACCATCAAGCGCATAGATTATCACTTGTTGTTGGAGTGTGACGATAGGTTTCCAGAGGACTACGAAGTGTTCTCGATGGATGACAAAGTCGTGTTGGATGATGCATCATTGAATTGTTACCAAATTAAATATTTTGAAAAATATCCCGCTCTCGCAAATCAAATAACCGATGAGGATGGCGACGGCATCATTGATATGGTAGATCAAGAAGCGG
>JBCCJE010000272.1:0-6871 GCA_039027925.1 Bacteroidota bacterium | reverse complement strand
TTGTTGGAAAGATAATATTATAGGAAATAAGGTTATTCCAATAGGCTTGAAGGAAAGATTACCTGAAATAGTCGAAATTTCAGACATCTTGAAAAGCGGAAAGATAAATGTGAAAAATATAATTCAAGAAGAAAAAAAGAAGACTGCCACCAACATTAAAGGCTAATAGTTATGGCGAATCCCAACGATTAGCCTGTGCTGAACGAAGCGGGTCAGCAATCATCTATAGGATTTCGATGGAGTGGAGTGAGGCGAGTTAATAGAGCAGCGTCGTTTATTTTTTGTAAGAGCATTGTTTTCCGTAGAGAGTGACCTGAAGAGTATTAATTAGTTTTTTGTATTTATATTGTTATAAGTCTTTTTTAGCGCCCAATTTTTCAGTACAGGCATGACTATCGGGAGCAATGGGTTGGATAGGCGGAGACTTGTTGCGTTTGGATTTTTTTACTACCACCATCTTTGTAATCTTTATACTGGAAAGTGACCTTTTCGTCGGTGACATTTTGAATTCGATAATTCGTGATCGCCACCCGGTGGGAGTATTTCGCTAAATAGTTGACTACATTTTCTACCTTGGAAAAAGTTTTTTTGGTACAGACCACCCCATCTTTTGGATTAAAGCGATCAGGCAACCAGCAATCTAGCTCGGTTCAAAAAAAACATTCCTTATAAATTCTCCACAAGCAATTATAAAAAGCGTACCTTTGCGCTCTTTTTGGGATAAACCTATTTTTAGAATCGAACACATTTATAATTTTCAATATGAAAAATCTCAGAAATATTGCCATCATTGCCCACGTTGACCACGGAAAAACAACCTTGGTGGATAAGATTTTGTACCAATGCAATCTCTTTCGGGAAAATGAAGAAAAGGGTGAATTGATCCTCGACAATAATGACTTGGAGCGAGAGCGCGGAATCACCATCCTTTCCAAAAATGTATCTGTCACCTACAAGGATACCAAAATCAATATCATTGATACCCCGGGTCACGCCGACTTTGGCGGAGAAGTAGAGCGGGTGTTGAATATGGCGGATGGTGTGCTACTGTTGGTAGATGCCTTCGAAGGGCCAATGCCGCAAACGAGATACGTGCTGAGTAAGGCGATTGCGTTGGGGCTAAAACCAATCGTAGTCATCAACAAAGTGGACAAAGAAAACTGCCGTCCCGAGGAAGTCCAAGAAGACGTGTTCGAATTGATGTTCAACCTAGATGCTACGGAAGATCAGTTAGATTTTGCCACGGTATTCGGTTCCGCAAAAAATGGCTGGATGGGAGCGGATTGGAAAACTCCAACTGGTGATGTTACCTACCTGTTGGATCAAGTACTGACACATATCCCTTCACCCGAAGTAGAGGCGGGAACGCTCCAAATGCAAATTACTTCCATTGACTATTCCAATTATATTGGTAGAATTGCCGTAGGCAGAGTCAATCGAGGGATCATCAAAGCCAACGCTCCCGTGTCTTTGGTAAAAAGAGACGGCAGCATCAAAAAAGGCAGAATCAAGGAACTGTATGCTTTTTCGGGATTGGGAAAAACAAAAGTTCAAGAACTATACGCAGGAGATATTTGCGCTGTGAGTGGCATTGATGCTTTTGATATCGGAGATACTATCGCTGATTTTGAGGCCCCCGAAGGTATGAGTCCCATTACCATTGATGAGCCTACCATGAGTATGTTATTTACCATCAATACTTCTCCATTTTTTGGAAAAGAAGGAGACTACGTGACTTCGAGACATTTGCGGGAAAGGTTGTTCAAAGAAACAGAAAAGAATCTTGCGTTGAAGGTGGAAGAGACGGACTCTCCAGATTCTTATAATGTTTACGGAAGAGGAGTGTTACATCTTTCGGTGCTTCTCGAAACCATGAGGAGAGAGGGCTACGAATTGGCGGTAGGAAAGCCTAGGGTGATTATCAAAGAAATAGACGGCGTCAAATGTGAACCCATCGAGTTGCTCTCCATTGATCTTCCCGATGAGGTTTCTGGCAAAGTGATCGAAGCGGTATCCATGCGAAAAGGAGAAATGATTACCATGGAACCCAAGGGCGACTTGATGCACCTCGAATTTGAAATTCCCTCCCGCGGTATTATTGGTTTGAGAAATCAAATTTTGACATTGACGGCGGGTGAAGCCATTATGTCTCACCGTTTCGTAAAGTTTGATGCTTGGAAAGGAGAAATTCCTGCTCGCAACAAAGGCGTACTGATTGCTCACGAAACTGGTACGACGATTCCGTTCGCTTTGTTCAAATTGCAAGAGCGTGGAAAATTCTTTGTTCCGCCCGGCGTAGAAGTTTACGAAGGACAAGTCATAGGTGAAAATACCAGGGATAATGATCTCTTGGTCAATGTCATCAAAACAAAAAAACTGACCAACATGCGCTCGGCGGGTGCTGACGATAAGGTGAAGATTGCGCCCCACGTTCAGATGTCGCTAGAACAGTACATGGAGTACATTGGTAATGATGAGTACCTAGAGTTGACACCTAAGTCCCTGCGACTCCGAAAAATTCTACTCAAAGAGCACGAACGGAAAAGAGCTAATAATGCTAGCTTGAGTATATAAAATAAAAATCCCAGAGGAATTATTCTCTGGGATTTTTTTTGAAAGTTACGCTTTTCTTAACTAAAATTTTGGACAAGTTTATTTGGATCTTTGACATTTTGTAGCGTAAAAAATTGCGTAAAAAATTAAATGTTAAAAATTACGGGGTAAACGGGAAGTTACCCCGTAATACTTTCCCTGTAACTTCCCGTTACGGGGAAAATTAAATGTCAAAGGATTTTAGTAAAATAACAAAACAACTACAAATTGAAAAATAACTCGCCGATCCGTCCTATTTTGCTACTAAACTTAGCCATGTTGTGCATCAGTACATCGGGCATGCTCGGTCGGTACGTCTCCATGCCACCGCCCTTGACGATCTGGTGGCGGGCATTTTTTGCTATTTTTTGTTTGGGTATTTTTTGTCTGTGGAAAAACTACACTTTCCGTTTTGATAGAAAAAAGTACGGTAAAATATTCTTTATTTCGGGTGCATTGATGGCTATTCATTGGGTGACTTACTTCTACGCCTTACACTTGTCCAACGTGGCGATTGGTATGCTTTCCCTTTTTACCTATCCCGTGATGACGGCGCTGTTAGAGCCAGTTATGTTAAAGACCAAGTTCGAAAAACACCATTTGCTATCCAGCTTATTAGTTTTAGTGGGAATTTATTTTTTAGCTCCCGAACTAAATTTTTCCAACGCCATGACGCAAGGTTTACTTATGGGATTAATTTCTGCCCTTTGTTATTCCGTTCGTAATATCCTACTCAAAACCCAAGTGACGACTTTCAACGGCTCGGTGTTGATGTTTTACCAAATGGTTATCACGACCGTGCTCGTCTTTCCCGTTTTATTTTTTTACGATCAAATATTAGATTACTCGCAAGTGCCTTACATTTTATTTTTGAGCTTAATTACTACCGCTGTTGGGCATACCCTTTTTCTCAACAGCTTTAAATTTTTTTCGGTGAGTACTGCTAGTATCTTGAGTGGGCTACAGCCTATATACGGAATAGTGCTGGCTATATTTTTTTTAGGAGAAATTCCAAATTGGAGCAGTTGGATTGGAGGGAGTTTGATTTTGCTGACCGTAGTACTAGAAAGCAGATTAAACCTGAGGGCTAAAAAATAGCGATTCCGTTCGTTTTGGAAACTGTGGTAAAATCATATGGCGATTGCCGCCGAAACACCTATATTTGCTTCCGTTTTTTAGATAACCTTTCAAATCAATAAAATATGAATTTTGATGTTATAGTCATTGGTGCTGGCCCGGGCGGTTATCCCGCTGCCATTAGAGCTGCACAGTTAGGAAAAAAAGTAGCCATCGTGGAGAGAGAAAAATTAGGAGGAATTTGTCTCAATTGGGGTTGTATCCCCACGAAGGCACTGCTCAAAAGTGCTCAAGTATTTGAATATATTTCCCACGCCGAAGATTACGGTATAAAAGTAGGTAATGCTAAGGCCGATTTTGAGGGCATGATTCACCGTAGTCGGGGAGTAGCGGATGGTATGAGTAAAGGGATTAGTTTTTTAATGAAAAAAAATAGAATTACCGTCCTAGAAGGCAACGGAAAATTAGCCAGAGGAAAAAAGGTAGAAGTCACCGACAAAGATGGTAAAGTAACTGAACACAGCGCCGAGCACATCATTTTAGCTACGGGTGGTCGCGCCAAAGCATTGCCCAATGTACCGATTGATAATGAAAAAATCATTGAGTACCGCAAAGCGATGACGTTACCCAAGCAACCGAAAAAATTGGTAATTGTTGGGGCGGGGGCCATCGGCGTTGAGTTTGCCTATTTTTATAATGCCATCGGTACAGAAGTTACCATTGTAGAATTTATGGAACAAGGGCTAGTGCCCCGGGAGGATGCCGACATCTCGAAAGAGTTAGGTAAAATTTTCAAAAAGCAAGGTATTAATATCCTCGGCAACACCTCCGTCGAATCCGTTGACACTAAGGGCAAAGGATGTAAAGTAACCGTTAAGAGTAGAAAAACTGGTAAAGAAGAAGTTCTCGAATGCGATGTTGTTTTATCGGCCGTAGGGGTCGCGCCCAACACAGAGGACATCGGTTTAGAAGCCTTAGGCATCAAAACTGATCGAGGCTTAGTTGTCGTTGATGAATTTTATAGAACCAACGTAGCGGGTATTTACGCCATTGGAGATATCGTTCCCGGTGCTGCCTTAGCACACGTTGCTACCGCCGAAGCCATTATTTGTGTAGAAAAAATTGCGGGACAACACGTAGAACCAATGGATTATAACAATGTACCTTCATGTACGTACTGTTCGCCAGAAGTGGCCTCCGTGGGGTACACAGAAAAAGCAGCCAAGGAAGCTGGTTACGAAGTTAAGGTTGGCAAATTTCCTTTTTCCGCATCGGGTAAAGCGAGTGCGGCGGGTGCCAAAAGCGGTTTTGTAAAAGTCGTGTTTGATGCCAAATACGGAGAATGGCTCGGTGCTCACATGATCGGCGCCAACGTCACCGAAATGATAGCAGAAGTAGTGGCCGCCCGCAAACTGGAAACGACGGGGCACGAAATCATCAAAACCGTGCACCCACACCCCACCATGAGTGAAGCGGTGATGGAAGCGGCGGCGGCGGCGTACGGAGAGGTGATTCATTTGTAGGTTTTTTGACGACGGACGATAGATGATAGACGGTTGTTCCGAAGCCTTGATGATTTGATGTTTAAGAGAGGTTTCCTGAAATTTTGGGATGGTTTTCAAATTATCATAGCTTCGGGACAGGTTCTATAAGTGCTTGATTATTAGTTCATTATGAAAAAATGAATTATAGTTGTAGTGGAAATATTCTCGGGTAATTGTGGATGGGAATGAGTTGTAGGTAGTTAGAAAAAAGAAGATACAGCCAAGATATGAAACTATATTATTTCTTATTGATATTCCTTTTTATTTCATGTCAGAGTGAGAAAGATAAAGTGAAAGACCATTATTGTGAACATAAGATCGTTAGATTCAATTGAAAAGAAAAAATCATCCATGAAAAAAAATTAGTATTTGTTAGAGTAGTGATGATAATACTAATATCAGTTCTTGTGTTTGAAAGCAGTTTCTGGTGCTCGGCGATTTAAATTTAAAAAGTCTTCTTTAAAATAAATCATTAGTCATTAATTCACCGTGCCAACTTTTTTATGTAAAAGTCCGTATCTTCGAATGCAAAAAAACAACGATCTCCCCCCGAAGAACAATACATGAGATTTTTTGATGATGCAAGCCTTTAATTTATATCGCAATTTTTCAAGTTGGTTAAATGAACAGTTTTTTCTCAAAAAACTGAATACGCCATTGGGATACGGTTTACTGTCCCTCATTGGAATATTTATGGCATTTATCATTTCGACCCTAGGCATCAAATATGGATTTCTAGTTTTTGTATTGGTGGTAGGGCTGCCTATGTTTCTCTTTTGTTTATTTGATCTTCCCTTTGGTTTAGCGTTTATCCTTTTCGTTTCCTTTATGGTCAATTTTATAAAAAAATATGTGGACGCCCCCATTGGGATTGCGCAGGATGCGCTGGTATTTATCATGTTTTTTACCATAATAATTAATCAGGTAAAAGAGCGGGATTGGAGTTTTGCCAAACATCCGTTGAGCTTTTGGGTAGTCGTCTGGGTGGGGTATAATTTGATACAGGGATTCAATCCCATCGCCCCATCACAGTTAGCTTGGGTCTATACGGTAAGGAGTGTAGCCGGGCTGATTTTGTTGTTCTTTGTTGCGTCCTATGCTTTTACTTCAAAAAAGATAATCTTACGAACCATCAAGTTTATACTGGCGTTGACACTCATTTCGGCACTTTACGGCTTAAAGCAAGAGTGGATAGGATTTAGTGATACCGAGATGACGTGGCTTTACTCCAACCCCCACACCTTGGAACTTTTCTTTCAATGGGGACGATTAAGAATTTTTTCTTTTTTCTCCGATCCTACTACCTACGGAATACTGATGGGGTACATGGCTGTTTTTTGTTCCATCCTTATTTTAGGGCCCTATCGCCCTGCCTACAAGATCGTAAGTGGTATTTGTGTGGTAGCCTGTTTGCTAGCTTTAGCTTACGCTGGATCACGAACACCCGTGGTATTAATTCCGATTGGGGTTATATTTTTTACCATTTTAAATTTCCGAAAAGAAATCATCATTGCTGCTGGGATCTTCTTCGTTTTGGGTACGGCATTCACCTTGAAGTCCACTTCCAATGCGGTCATATTTAGACTACAATCTGCATTTATTTTAAAATATAGTAAAGACGTAGTAGATGTCCTAATGAAAAATCAAGAACTCATTCA
>JBCCJE010000271.1:0-6874 GCA_039027925.1 Bacteroidota bacterium | reverse complement strand
TTGTAAGCATCCAATGCGTTGGTAGCTTCGTCTAAGAAAATAAACTCTGGATTTTTGTAAACGGCTCTTGCCAAAAGTAATCTTTGCTTTTGCCCTTGACTCAAACCAATACCATCCGAGCCAATTTTTGTATTGTACCCCAAGGGCAATCCTTCAATAAAAGTTTGTGCATTAGCCACTTTCACGGCGTGTAGCAATTTTTTCTTATCTACGATTTCGTCACCAAGCGCAATGTTATTGGCTATGGTATCTGAGAAAATATACCCCCCTTGCATCACTACCCCACATTTTTCTCTCCACAGTTTATTTCTAACATTTGACAAAGTCGTTTCTCCGAGTTTTACCGTTCCTTTGGTAGGTGGGTAAAAGTTGAGGAGTAATTTTAGTAAGGTAGTTTTTCCACTACCACTCGTTCCTACGATAGCAATCTTTTTCCCCTGCGGAATAGTCAGGTTAATATTTTTTAAAATCATACTAGAGTTGGGCCCGCCGTATTGAAAAAATACATTTTCAATCGTCAAATCCCGATTGGCAGGAAGAATATTCATTTTACCTTCTACCGTTTCTTCTTCTTCTTTACTGTGAATTTCGTTTAGTCGCTCTAAGCTAATGCCAGCATCTTGATAGCTTTTGATAAAACTAATCCATTGGCTGATGGGGCCGTTGAGTTGACCAATGATGTACTGCACGGCCATCATTTCTCCCAGCGTCATCGTACCTGCGATCACCGCCCTTGCGGCGATGAAGGTGATCAGGATATTTTTGAGTTCGTTGATAAATTTTCCCCCAGCACTTTGCAACTGCTCCAGGCGCAGATAGCTCACGCTGATGCGGAAGAGCTTGGCTTGGATACGCTCCCATTTCCATCTTTTTTGTTTTTCGGCATTGTGGAGTTTGATTTCCTGCATCCCGTTGATGAGTTGGATAAGGTTACTTTGGTTATCGGCCATTTGGTCAAATCTTCGATAGTCCAATTCTTTTCGTTTTTTCAAAAAAAACAGTACCCACACGATGTAGGCGACGGTAGCTCCCATGAAGATGGAAATAATCAATCCATCGTAAAGCGCAAGGATGATGGCAAAGATGAAAAACGTAACGAACGAAAAAGCGGTGAACAAAGCCGATGAGGTTAGGAAAACCTCGACCCTCCGATTATCTTGGATTCTTTGTAATAAATCTCCAATCATTTTAGTATCAAAAAACCGAATGGGGAGTCGCATCATTTTTAGCAGAAAATCACTAATCATACTGATATTGACCCTCGCTCCGATGTAGAGCAATATCCACGAGCGGAGATACTCGACGGCAGTTTGGCTGATGTACAAAACTAACTGAGCAATCAGGACGATGTAGATAAAATTCAAATCCTGATTCTCAATCCCCGTATCCACAACGGATTGCATCAAAAACGGAAAGGCCACTTGCAGAAAAGATCCTACCAGCAGACCGATCACCAATTGCCAAAGTAATCCTGTGTAATTATTGAAGTATTGGAAGAGATAACCAAAGCTGATTTTATTTTCTTTTTCGCCTTCTCTTTCGTAGAACCTCGGAGTGGGTTCCATCATCAAGATGACGCCGACCCGCTCGCCGTTGACGGTATCGCTCCCCCAGCCATCAATGAACTGCTCTCGGGTGAGGGTCACTTTTCCGTGGGCGGGATCTGCTACCCATACCTTGTCTTTTTTGACTTTATAAACAACGATGAAATGATTCTGTCGCCAATGCGCTACGAAGGGAACGGGGATTTCTTCGGGGAGTACATCGTAAGGAATTTTTACCGCCAAGGTGTGCATACCGATATGCTCCGCCGCATCGCTGATGTCCATCAGCGATACTCCCTCCCGATCAGGGTAGGAAATCGAACGCAGGAACTCAGGATTGTAGTGTCGGCCATGAAAACGCGCTACCATTCGCAAGGAGGCCACCCCACAGTCCATTGCATCCAATTGTTTGTAAAACGGAAAAGAAATCGGCATTTTGATTGGTAAAAATGTTTTAACTCATCGGTATAATTTTCTCATCATTGTCGGCGAAGACAATAAATCGGAAAATCTGTTTGTTTTTATATTTTGTAAAACCCTTATGAGTCGTTGAAATTTGGCGTAATGAGTTGATTATCAACGAATTATAAATTTCCCTAATGCCGCATGATAAGTTTAGGTATTATTACCAAAAATTATACCGATTTTTCGTAATATGAGGTAAAAGACGGGATGATAAAAACGGGAGCAATTCCTTGATTTAGGGTAAATATGGGATTAATTACACATTTATTAATCTAAGGCTTCGATCCTTGAAGAGGTGGCATAATTTTTTCAAAAACATTAAATATTAACGTAATTTTACAAATCTTCCAAAAGTCGTATGATAAGTTTTTTTTGATTTAGTTAGATTTGAAAAAACGATTGCTAATTCCCATCAACAAAACCATACCTACAACCTTAGCTTATTTCCTTTCTGCGGATTTTTTGAACTAGCGGCGTCTGTTCGAGCGTCCTTTTTTTTTAGGTTAAAATCTAAAATTCGTGGAAAGGCTACGAATCTTACGAATCTTCAAAATTCTGTTTTTCAGAATTAATAACAATCCAAATGATTTTGAAAAAGATAACCATAACCGTACTGAGTATTTTCCTTTGGGGAAATATTATCCATGCCCAGCGCACTTGGTCACTCGAAAAATGTATCAGGCACGTAAAACAAAACAACACCTCCAATATGCGCCGAGCCAACCTAGAGGTGGAAAAATCTAAAAAACTGCAAGAAAGAGCTACCGCTCAAAAATTGCCCAATCTTGGTTTTGGAACTAACCTAGGACTTAACACCGGTAGGGTGATTGATCCCTCTACTAATGATTTTTTGACGAGTACGCTGACGTATAATAATCTTTCCTTGGAGGGAAATTATACGCTTTTTGATGGAGGACAGAATAATAAAAGGATAGCGCAGAGTAAGTTGGATATTCAAGCAGCCGAAAAAGACATGGAGCAATTATCCCAAAATCTTACGCTACAGGTGGTCAGAGCGTACCTACAAATTTTGATGGCGGAGGAACAACTAACGAATGCGGAGAATAACTTAAAGCAAACGGAGACATGGTTCAGGCAAACACAAAACTTGGTAAAAACCGGGCTTCGATCCAATTCGGATTTACGGGAGGTAGAAATCCAAAAATCCATAGATGAGCAAAATATCATCACCGCCCAAAATTTGATAGATCGAAGTTACATTCAGTTGAAGCAGGTTTTAGAAATTGATCCTTCTCTCTCGTTCAAAATAGAAAAGCCCAAAGAATTGCCCGAACCTGATGAAAAAATTGAAAATCTTGATTTTAAAAAAATATACGCTAAGGCCTTAAAAACTCAACCGGGCATCGAAGCGGGCGAGTTTCGATTACAAAGTTTGAAGCTAGAGGAGGATATTGCGGAAGCTACTAAAAAACCTTCCGTTAGTTTATTTTCTGGGCTTTATACCAATTATTCTTCTGGGATTTCTGATTTTACTAGACCTGATACTTCGGGATCTTTTGAAATCGCCACTCCCGCCGAGGTCATTCTGCCAGGGGAAACAGAGCCGTCAACCTTATTTTTCGTCTCTGATAGTGGAATAGATTATCCCGCAAAAAATTATTTTAAACAGTTGGGTGAAAATGTAGGATTCGGAGTTGGAGTCAACGTTTACGTTCCCATCTTTGATCGCAAATCTTCGCAGATTAATAGTGAACTCGCAAAAATCAATTATCTCCAAGTGCAAGAGGACAACCTTTTATTCCAGCAGCAACTCAGAACGGATATTCAGAATGCGATCATCAATGTCCAAGCTGCCTCCGAAACTCTCAAAGGTGCGGAGAAGACTTTCCAACTATTAGAGAAATCTTTGGTTTTTACGAAAAACAAGTTGGACTTGGGTAATATCAATACTTTCCAATACACTACCCAACTCAACGAAAAAGACCGTGCGCAGATCGAATTGGTCATTGCGAAGTATGACTTCCTGATGAAAAAAATGATCGTGGAATTTTACGAGGGGAAGAAGTTAAGCCTTGAGTAACTCAGAATCCGCCTGCATCGGGCAGGTTATGAATGACGCCTGTCCCGAAACGTTGAGGGATTAAGGGTTAAAAAAAGCTGCAAAGACTCAATAGAATCTTTGCAGCTTTTTCTTTGAAAATTAAGGGAATGTTTTGTTGAGGCGATACATTTTACATCGCTTACTTTCTGATGAAAAGAACAAAACTGACAAGAAGATTTAAACTTTACCGTCACGTCTCTCCATGCTCTCTTCCCAAATCCCCTTACCGTATCAAAGTAACATCACCATTAGCACTGTCAGTAGTCCCATCGGGGTAGCGAATCTCCACAAAATAAACGTACACCTCCGAGGGGGCAGCTTTGCCGTCAATCGTGCCGTCCCATCCCAAATCGGGCGTTTCGTTTTCATATACCACATTTCCCCACCGATTAAAAATTTTGAATTGTACAACTTCTACTTCCCCTCTATCCACTACTACATCTGTACCTTCCGCAGTAAATAACAAATCAAAAAAGTCATTGACATCATCCCCATCTGGCGTGAAGGCATTGGGCATTTTGAGTAGTGGCTTGACGGCAAGTACAATAATTTCATTGGAGCAACTACATCCGTCACTGTTGGTGACCGTGTAAGTGAAAATGTTATCCCCCGCAGCGTTAACCGCAACCATGATGGAATCCCCCTGACCAATGGAACTACCGCCCGTAGTCCAATCCACAGTAACGGGGCTATTGGAGTCATACTCCACCGATAGTTGTACAGATTCTCCAACACTAACAGTATCTTGATTCGAAAATCCAGCACAACTGGTCGGCGAATCACTCAAAGCAATATTGATGCTCTCCGAATCTTCGCATCCTTCGGTTTCTCCAAAAACAGTGATCGTGCCCGGATTCATGGCGGTCAGTGTCGGGTTGGGGCAGTCATCACAAGAGAGACCATTGCCGGGGGCATCCCAAGCGTAGTTGGTAGCGCCAGTTGCTTCCAGGTCAATGGTTTCATCTAGGCAAAGCGCAACGTCGGAGGTGTTCAATTCCACGTTGACATCAATGACTTCGATGGTGATGCTCTCGGTATTCGAACATCCACCGTTCGTTATCGTCCTAGTGTAAGTTTGAGTGGTCGTGGCAACGACGGCTAAATTCAGATTATCAGGATCACTCAGCAAAGAACCATCGTTGGGTGTCCACATAAATTCTATGTCGGGAAAAAATCCAACATCAATAGAAGGCGAAATAAAAGAGACGATTTCATCCTTACAGTAGCTATCTTTTGGAGGAATTACTTCAATGACCGTAACGGGCAGTGAATCCACTTTGACAGTAATGACTTCCTGAAGGGTACAGCCGCCTACTACCAATTCCGCAATGTAATCCGTAGTCAAATCGGGAGATGCCGTGACGGTAGTTGCCGTTCCACTCGTCAAACTAGAATCGGGTGTCCAAGTGAGTCCTACCCCGTTGGTAGAGGTGATTGCCGTCAAGTCAACGGTTTCTCCCAAGCACAATTCGTAAAAATTACCGCCCTGAATTTCTAAGCTGGCAGGCACTACTTCAATAGCTACCGTAGCCGTTTCTGTACAGAAATTATTAGGACTCGTAGCGGTTAAAGTATAGGTCGTGTTACTTGCGGGAAACGCAATCGCATCCGATTCGTCGGGATTTAAAATATCCGTACTGGGCGACCAAGCATAATCCGTTTGTGATCCGGGGGTAGCAGATGCTAATGTCAAACTATCCCCTTGACAAAGCACCGTATCCGTTGTGGTCAAAACGGGAAACTCAAATGGATCAACCGTCACTATCACTTGATCCGAAACGGAACATCCTGCGATGCTGACCGTGGCGGTGTAAGTGATCGTTTGGGGAGGAGTCGCCGTCGGATTCGGCGCATTGGGATCATCCAAACCAATAATCGGCGACCAAGAGATACCCATATTGCCAACATTATTATTAGCCGTCAACGTTACCGAAGTTCCTTCGCAGATGGTGACATCCGATGCACTTACGGTGACCATCGGATCTATGACTTCCACAAAAACTTCATCCATCAGATTACAACTCCCGAGGGTCCCCATCACCGTGTACAGTTGGCTCGTTGCCGTCGTGGCGGTAGGGGTGGCACTGTTGGGATCATCTAAAGTTGCAGCGGGCGACCACGAGTAAGTTTGTGCTCCCTCGGCATTTAATTGAATACTCGAACCCGCACAAACGAAAACCGTATCCGCACCGTTAGCTGCCGAAAAATTAGGCGCATCTTCAATACTGATAACTGTCGTAGCAAAGTCAAACTCTCCACAGCCGAAATCATAGACGAAATTGATCTCAATATTTTCAGTTCCCTCCGTGATCCCATCGTTGATTATGGATATGGGAAAATTTAAATTCGTTTGCCCTGCGGGAAAAGTGACGCTGTTGGGGATATTCAAGGTATAGTCAGTTCCCTGCGTGGCGGTACCGCTGATTTGTACTTCCAATGTCAATTCCTCCCCCAACGGGTTAGAAAGATTTAAGTCGAGGTTATCATTTCCCGTACAGCCTTCTACCAAATTATCAAAGGAAGTACTAGCCGTCAAAACAGCATCGGGCAAACCTACATTCAAATCACCAAAGAAAATCCCCGAGTCTCCTCCTCCAAAAAATCCAGTATCCGTATCTCCAATCGCTATCTTGATGCGGTAGGTACTGCACTGTTCTACTTGTGCCGAAGCGGTCAACGTTTTTTTCTCCACACTATTAAAGTCGGTCGTCAGACCATCGTAGCGAGGGCCTAGATCCGTCAAATAATTATATCTGAAATATTCGAAATTAACTTGATTATTGATAGTGGATAAATGTACGGG
>JBCCJE010000270.1:0-6902 GCA_039027925.1 Bacteroidota bacterium | reverse complement strand
GTGATAGGTAGGATTCAAAAAATCGTTGTCGTGCAGATTGTCCCGCCCTTCGATAAACGCTAGCCACAATACTGATTTTTCGAACCCATTATCTAGGGAAATCTTTTGTTGGTGAAAAGTTTTGAGAGTTGCATTAATTTTATCCGACGGCATCATTACTGCTAAACCATCGCCGTATATCCACCCCATTTTTCCAGTTTGGCTTTTCACTTTGAACCATTTGAACTTTTGATTTTGAGCATCGTCCAAGTGCTCTAGTTGAGTTTCTCCGACTACCTCGAATAGACTACCCTCCGAAAATCGTTGAGTAGGCTGGTCAAAATAACTGCTATCAGGATACATTGTCACGCCGTTCAAGGCAGTTCCTACCCGACTTTTAAAAACCAAATCGGAAGCCCATCCCGTCACGGTCAGGAGACTAAAAATTAAGAACCATAAAAGTCTAAAGTGAAATTTCATTTTTTCATCTTAAAAATAATTCAACCCCAAGGATGACGCTCCGAGGGTATTTTTATTATTGACAGCTTACGTTGGCTTTAGATTAAGTTTTACGGAAAGGTTGAAAAATAGATGCCTGCTTGAATTTTCATTGCATGACATCTTCATCCCAAAATTAAGCAAAACTACGCTAATCGAAGCATAGTCGTTGAATTTGTAAAGTAGTCACTAAGGTAATTCTTGGGTAAGCGTATATCTAAATTTTAGATATACTTTAAGCGATTTTTTTTTTGGCAAGAGGAATGAGATTGAATTTTGTCAACTTAGAGTGCTGTGCTCACAGGGTCAATTTCAAATTTGACACTCATGATTTTTAACGAAAAATAAAACAGGAGAAATATAATAGTAGAATAGAGAAAAAATATAAATGGGTAGGATACTCAAAAAAATCCCGAATTTTTTACGTTCAAAAAATTCGGGATTTTTTATTTTTAAAATTCCATTTTTGGAGCTTTTTTAGCTCGTTTACCTGATCGTTTTTGTCTGTTTTTAAATCCACTTTTCTTTCCAATATTGACAGAAATGGTGATGCCACCAAAGAAGTAATAATCTGTATCTCCCGGATTCCCCCTTCTCGTTCCTTCGGGATTATCTACGGCAATATCATTATCGTATTCTGGTGTTCGGTAGGATAGCCTGGCAGCCACTTCGCCTCTTTCTTGCTCCAATAACTGCAGGTTGGGATAGTAACCACTCACATCATCAATATAGTCCGTAAAAGATTTTCTTAGACCTACCTCAATTCCGATGTTGGTCAGATGATTCAAATTAAATTTAACCCCCGCTCCTACGGGTATGGCGTAGGAGTACACTTTGTAGGGTGCCTCGTACCCAGGAAGCCCTTGACCTTCTGTTCCTAGCTCTCTAAGATTTACCCATTGATTACCTAATTGGGCTTGCGGATTATAGTAAATACCCGCTGCGCCGATAAATAAATACGGTGTAGTAATGTGGTCTCTTTCGTGAACTAAAAATTCTAAAAAGTTGACTTCCACTTGAAGTCCTAACTCGTAAAGATCAGTTCTGAAACTCAGATTTCTAGCTCGATTTCCTCTGTACACTTGCGCACTAGCATCCGAGCCAGCTAAAACGGCCTTGTACGCATGCAGCTTAGCACTAACGTATCCGTTGAAGTTATACCGCGTAAATGCGCCTACCACGGGTGTAAAAAATACCGGATCCATAGCCTGTGAATTGGGACTCAAGTCGCCGTAATAATTGGCCAGCCCCGCAAATATTCCTATTTCCGTAAAACGCTTTTGACCCGAAGTATTTAATTGAAAAAATAAAATAAAGGAAAGAACCGTGAATAAGTGTTTCATATTTTTCTAGAAATTAATGGCAAGTCGAGATGCTACTTGGCACGATCTCCACTTCCGACTTTTAGTCATGGATAAAAGGTATTAATTACTTTTGCTTTGGGAGGAAATGTAATTTAAGTCATTTCAAAAACTATGACTAAACCCCTTTTTTGAGAAAAAAACTAGAAGATATTGTGACATTACTTTTTAGGATAATTTGGTGGAAGCCTTTTGCCATGTTGGTTCTGCTCATAGGACTGTGACACATGAACTAAACGCATTAATGATTACTGCCATATTTATAGTAAAGGACGGCCTCGGACGAATTTTGTAGATTTTTATGAAAACTCCTTTTTAATTTCCTATTTTGGCAGGTGATATTAAACATACTTTAAACAACCACTCACTTTTATAAATGCTCGTAAAAACTTACGCAAGTGCCGTACAAGGAGTAGAAGCCCAAACCATCACCATCGAAGTAAATGCAGGTGGTCCCGCTGGCGAGAGAGAAAACTTTTTCCAAATGGTAGGTCTTCCAGATAGTGCTGTTCGAGAAGGATTCGCCAGAATCGAAGCTGCTATTGTCAACATTGGTATGCGGTTTCCTCGCCTCAAAATGGTCATCAACTTAGCTCCCGCAGATTTGAGAAAAGAAGGATCAGCCTACGACCTGCCCATTGCGTTGGGTTATCTAGCCGCCACGGGACAGATGCCTGATGAGGATATTGATCAATATATTTTTATGGGCGAACTCTCCCTTGACGGCGGACTCCGCCCAATCAAAGGTGCTCTGCCCATTGCTATTCAAGCACGGAAAGAAGGCTACAAAGGACTCATCCTTCCAAAACAAAATGCACGAGAAGCAGCCATCGTCAATAATCTGGAAGTATATGGAATAGAAAATCTCCGAGAGGCTGTTGACTTTTTTGAAGGTAAAAGAGAGCTTACTCAAACCATAGTAGACACTCGTGCCATCTTTTCTGATACACAAAATATTTATTCCGTTGATTTTTCAGATGTCAAAGGACAAGAAAATATTAAAAGAGCCTTGGAGCTAGCCGCAGCAGGTGGGCATAATGTTATCCTAATTGGTCCCCCAGGAGCAGGTAAAACAATGCTTGCACGTAGACTTCCAACTATTCTGCCGCCCTTAAATTTACACGAAGCCTTAGAGACAACTAAAATTCATTCTGTAGCAGGAGTACTTCCAACCGATTCAGCTTTAATTTCCACTAGACCATTTCGATCACCTCATCACACCATTAGTGATGTAGCATTAGTGGGAGGAGGGTCTAATCCCATGCCGGGAGAAATTTCGTTGGCACACAATGGCGTTTTGTTTTTAGATGAACTTCCCGAATTTAAGCGAACCGTTTTGGAAGTCATGCGGCAGCCGATGGAGGAAAGGCGTGTCACGATCTCCCGAGCGAAAGTCACCGTTGACTATCCTGCTTCGTTCATGCTAGTGGCTTCCATGAATCCCTGCCCCTGTGGATTTTATAATCATCCAGAGAAAGATTGTGTGTGTAGCCCAGGAGTGGTCAAAAGATATTTGAATAAAATATCTGGGCCACTTTTGGATCGAATTGATTTACACGTGGAGGTCACTCCCGTAAGTTATGAGGAGTTAGCAGACTATACCCCTTCCAAGGAAACTAGCGAAAGTATTGTTACAAGAGTCATCCAAGCTAGAAAAATTCAGACTGAACGATTCAAAGATTACAGAGAAATCCACTCCAACGCTCAGATGCCCAGTCGAATGGTACGGGAAGTTTGTCAATTGAATAAACCCGGAATTACATTGTTAAAAACAGCTATGGAAAAATTACAATTATCCGCAAGAGCTTATGATCGGATTTTAAAAGTAGCGCGCACAGGGGCGGACTTAGCGGGAAGTGAGGATATCAAGATTGAACATTTGGCGGAGGCGATTCAGTATCGGAGTTTGGATAGAGAGGGATGGGCGGGGTGAATTATTTTAATTCACCGATTAAATGAACAAATAGCGGGAATGGGAAAGTACTACCTCTTGTGTAAAACTAGATCTTTTAAATCTAATTTATCCCATCAAGAAATAAGAATACCTTGATAAGTAAATAAACCTTTATCAAGGTATTCTATTTTTACCATGAACAAAAATTCTAGTCTCCTATCCTTACAATCCGTTCGGTAAAAGTATGGTGTTTAGTTCTAAAGATTACAAAATATACTCCTGATAACATCTTTTCAGATGTATAATTTATCTGGTAGATACCCGCAGATTGGAGCAAACCATCAAGCACAGTTTCTATTAGTTTTCCATTGATATCAAATACTTGTACAGATACTGGAGTGTCTTCACTCAAAAAATAATCGAAGGTAGTCTGAGATTGGAATGGATTCGGAAATACTCTAAATTGAACTAAGTTTTCTTTTTTGATTACTTTTTCTCTTTCAACCATTTCAACTTCAAATGAATCCTCCCCAGCAATATTCTCTTGTCGTTCGTTAGACTCATACATCTGATATTCATCATGAATAATGGTCAAAGCAGATGGGGGTATTCCACAAGCCTCTACTATTGCTAAAAAATCACTTCCCTCATTAGCTGTAAAACCAGGTAATAAATCAATCATTTGTCCAGCTTTAAATTGAACAATGTGGTTCGCCTGAACTGTTCCAGATGAAGTAATCGAGTTTGTAACAATGTAAGAGTCTTCTTGGATTGGATTAGTATTAATTAGGGAGTCGGTAGGATTAGTTATATCCGTATCATCACAATCGCCATTAGCCACACTACTACCATCTCCGTCATTATCCACGGAGGTACTTCCAGCTATCGTCCAGATGGAAGCAAGGGTAGTTAAAGCAGTTTTCTCTAAAAAATTGTTAGTATTACTTCTACTAGTAGCACTTTGCTGAACCCAGCTAGTTTGGGGAGCGTATTGCCATAGTTCCATCGTAGCTTCGGCTAGTAATGGATTCTCAACGTCAAAATAACTGAATCGTAGCGTTGCATTCAAGCCTGAATTATTTGTGGGGACAATTTCGAAATAGCGTTGAAAGTCATCACCCGTAGGTAAGCCTCTGGGTTGGTGACCTCTACGGATGGTGGTATTTCCTAGAGTAGCACCATTGGTGATAGTAAGCCCCAAATTACCAGGATTGACAGCACTAGCGACATTGATGTTAGTGGTTTTGATGACTTGTCCTCCAGTCGAGCTTATCACTCTTGCATTAGCGGACTCATTGACCAATTGACCATTGGTGGTTCCTAAGGTAATGTTATGGCCATTAAGGTCTAGAGTTCCAGAGGTAAAGATAATATCCTTATTGACTTGCATCGAATTACCAAGTCTGGCTCCATTAGCACTTTTATTAATATTTATATTGTAAAAAATAGTATTTGAGAAACCTTCTATTTCAGAATTTGCAGTGGTTCCATTTCCAGTAATATAAACGGTACTGGAATCCGCATCAAAAATACCATTATTGATTAGTCTAGTATTTTCTAAAACCAGGCTAGTTGTTCCTACAATCTTAAAGTTATTACCAACAATACGCAAGGTGTTCTGCCCATAACTTGATACAATAGCACCTATCAAAAGGAAAGGGATGATTATTTTTTTCATGATTATTATTTTGACGAATGAATCAATCATTAAAAAATGGGAAATATTTATTTTTCAGTTTCAGCTGAAACGTTTGTCGCGGGAGTGGTCAGCATGGCTTCTATACGATCTAGTCGGCGTTTTAATGCTTCGTTTTCTGCGGTAAGTTTTTGCTGATTATTTTCCAATCGTTGATTTCTTTCCACCAAAGCCCGAATGGCCTCTACGTACATCGCATCGTAGGTACCATAAGCGGTTTGTAAATAGCCTTGTGCATCTTCTTTGACTAGGGTGGGAAAAATGTCTTGTACATTTTGAGCCGTAAATCCATACTGCGTACCTATGGGGCGTGGATAGCCCGTCAGAGTATCATTCCACTCGTAGGTGATGCCTTGTAGTTGTAATAATTTTTCTAGCATTTGCTCTGAGGAGAGGGATTGGATATTCTTTTTTAGGCGAGCATCAGAGTTGGCTAGCCAGTCTCCTGCGGTAGCTTTGCTCGCTTCTCCATTTACTTCAAGGGTATTGGTAGTGGCTACTCGATTGATCCCAACGCGGTTATTATCAAACTCGCCATAGATTAAAGGGGTAGTCGTATTACTATTATCAATATAAAGTCGATTAGAGGCGGCAGTAGCCTGACTCCCAGCTAGATAACCGATAAATACATTCCCGCTCCCATTGTTTTGAAGACCTGCATTAAGTCCCAGATACGTATTATTATTTCCCGTCGTATTATCTCTTCCCGCATCTACACCGATATACGTATTGAGTTGTCCTGTCGTATTATCTCTTCCTGCCCCTCCACCAACAAAAGTATTTCGTTCTGCGGTTGTAGTTTTTGAGCCTGCCAAAAAACCTAAAAAGGTATTGGCAACCCCCGTAGTCGTGGCTGTACCTGCTTGATCACCGATAATCACATTCCCATTATTATTGGGGAAACTTAATTTTGCTGGTCCGCTCGTATTAGTGGAGAGGGTCGCTCGCTCAGTTCCTACTAAAAATAGTTGAATACTATCTTGATCATTCCCATTATTTTCTACTTGGATTCGGGTATCATTATCCGTGTCGCTGATGAGGGTAGGCGTCGAAGCAGCAGCAGGAGTGGTCCAAATGAGACTTCCACTTCCGTTGGTTTGTAATACTTGTCCACTAGTACCATCGGTGGTAGGGAAAGCATAGGTATTTCCGATTTGCAGCGTACCATTAATACGTAATAAATTATTATCAAACTCTCCGTAGATAAGTGGATTGGCAGTATTGGAGTTGGCGATGTAGAGTCGATTAGAGCCTGATTCGTTAAATCCTGCTTGATACCCTAAAAATACATTATTACTTACGCTTCCAAAAAAACCTCCTCCTGCCCCCCGACCAATATATGTGTTATTGCTTCCATTATTATCATCACCAGCTTCTCTACCCAAGTAAGTATTATTACTACCCGTTGTGTTATCATACCCAGCATTTTCCCCTATAAAAGTGTTTCCAATACCAGTTTTATTATCATATCCAG
>JBCCJE010000269.1:0-6902 GCA_039027925.1 Bacteroidota bacterium | reverse complement strand
TCCATCGTTGCCTGAGCAGTTGGGATTATCCATTCTTCGCACTTCGTATAACACTATGCCTACATTATCGGTACTGCCATCATCAAAGGTTATGGCATTCACTAGGCTTGACCCATTCGACCCAATGGACACAACGGTATTTTGGTCGCAAGCTGCCACGGGCGGAGTGGTATCCTGCGCAGACGCATTGAGGAGGAGTAAGCAGAAACAAGCCGCTAATGCCGATACTTTTTTGGAAAAAAAATGGAGGTTTAATAAATTTTTCATGAGATTATTAAGTTTAGTTCTCTTGTTCAAAAAAAAGGAAATAGCATCTCCGATGGGTAGGAGTTGTCTTTTTAAAAAAAATACGGGATTTGGGAAAAGGTGTAATCGGTATCTATCTTCCGCTACCGGGAAAGATCAGTAAGTGATACTGTGATATTCTTTTAGGAAAGGTTTTGAGATATGACGAACCGAAATTCGCTCAACAAATTTAATAAAAAATCGGGGTTTAAGAAAGTAGGATGGTATTTTGAAACTTTAAAGCATAAATAATATTCCTTGATGTTAAGGAAAAGTATCTTTGGAGTATTAACCAACATAATAGAGAAAAGAAATGAACCCCAGTAAATACCTTAGATGGAGCCTTATTTTAATTTTTATTTTTTTGGAAATATTTTGTTATGCACAAAAAACTTACGAAACTGTTTTCGAAAAATTAAACACGACCGTAGGTGGATGTGACTTTAAGGTAACATTTCCGCCAGCCGATCCGTCCACACTTGATGTCGCAAAATCTTCAAAGTTTGACGCCTTGGATCATTTAGTTTTAGAAGCATCCGACTCCGAAAACTTACAGTCACTTTTGCCCGATAGCATTCAAGCGATGCTAAAAAATTACAGACAAACACTTCCCCGCAATTTTGATTTTTACCATAAAATAAAACTAGATAATGGTAATTTTTTACAGAGAAAAAATAAACAATGGCAACTCAAAGATGCGTCGGGAAAGTCGTTGACTTCATCGTCGTTTGATTACGTCGTTCTTGATACTTTCGCTCTGGGATTCGTTGGGTACAAAAATGGAAAAGCCAATTATTACGATGGCGAAAATGGAAAAGCATTGTTAGGCGAAGACTACTTTCACATAGAAATCACGGGTGTGAGAGAATTTATCGTTCAAGGGATACACGGACTCGGGCTGATGAAGGATGATAAAATCATCATTGCACCACACTATGAATACCTCATACCGCATCCGAAGGAGGGTAGAATACTTTACAGTATTTTCAATAAAAAAGATAGAAAAACGTATCTCTTGCTGGATGATCTCCAAACATTTATCCTACAAGAACCCAAGACCTCCGATCAATACGTAGGCGATCATTTTCTCCTCAAACCTAATAATTTGTATAATTTAAAAACGGGTAAAAAATTACTCTGTGAAGACAAGCACGGTCTTCAGCTAGTGAGCGAAAAACATCAACTCCTCCAACTCCACGTAGCGGGCGAACCCGTGAGGTGGTTGATAGATTTTGAGGGAAATTTTGTTGCAAAAATTCCTTTGGATAGGATTCGTAAATTCTACGGAGCGGATTACTGCATTGCTAATTACAAGGAAGAACCCTTTAAGTACAACTCCAAAACAAGTAGCGGCGCACTTAGTTATACTGGGCAATGGATCGTCCCTCCCCAGTACGATTTCATTAGGAAAGTTGGCGAATATTGGTTGGTCTTAGATATGCGAAAAAGACAATCGGGACTACTCGATTCGGAAGGCAATGAGGTCATCCCCATCGGAGAGGAATCAATTTCATACATTGCGGGTGATCAATTTTTGATCGGCACTAAAACGGGCGTTGAGGAAGAAGGTATCTCTAAATTGGTAGATGTGAAGCGGGAAACTACCCTTCGGGAAAACATTCCATTTTTAAGCGTTTTTAACCAATTCGATATTTGTGATAAAAAATATTTTGTGCTCTCCAATGGGCTAAAGAAAAATTATCTGGTCAATGAAAACTTCGAGGAATTAGCTGGTCCGTTTTTAGAAATTTATCGCTACAATGATTTGCTTTACGGCAGAGACACGAGACCCGCCCCCGTCTATCAAGAAAAGGTGCGCTTGGATTGTGATGGAAAAAATGTTCCTTTCGAAGTGAACGGAAAGAAAGTCGAAAGCCATAGATTTTGGTATCGGATCAATGACGATTTGGAATACCTCAACGACATGGAAAGTAATGGGTATCTGATTTATCAAAATAAAAAAGTAAGCCCCATCAATTTTAAATACGACATGAATACCGACAGATTACGACGCTTTGCGCATCTGTATATTTTTGGTACTCGCAACCTTGGGTATGGATTATTCAACTCAAAAGGAGATGTCGTAATTCCCGTAGGGATCATAGATTATATTCGTCCCGTCAGAGGCGGCGACGGCAAGCAAACCATCATTCGCTTCAAGGATAAAAGGACTGCGATTCTTACGGCGGAGGGTAACTTTATCGGTGGACAGATTTTTAAATACATCGCATTCATAAATCCCGGATTGTACAAAGTCACTACGGATGCTGGTAAAATTGGCATCATCAATCAGTACGACGAGTGGGTCGTTCCGCTAGGATCAGCAGTATCGAATACTAGCGGAATTTTAAAAGTGAATAAAAACGGAGCGGAATTTTGGTATGATGTAGCAGGAAATCGGATTAAGTAACTGTTTTATAAAATTTAAAAAAATGAGAAGTATCACCGTCGTCACCATCGAGGATTACATCATTAAAAATCAACTATCCAAAGCAGTAGTATTGATGAAGGAAACGGCTAAGGAACTCCTTAAAAATCAAAAAATGTATGATGCCCTCCTCACAGTAGAAGCCAACTTCAATGGCCTCATCAATCAAAAGCTCACCAATACCATTAGTGATAGTGACCTTTCTGTGGAAATTTCCAAAATCAGAGAGAGCCTCGTCGAGTTCAAATCCGAGATCGAAAAACACTTAAAAGACAGAGCGGTCGAAGACGGGATTCGCAATCCTGAAATAGAGCAACTCCTCGCCGTCAACGCCTATGCCCTCATGGTAGGAGACTTGGAGATGCTCAGTAAAACTTACCATGCGGAAATCAAAGCAGAACAAATTAATTTTGCCCAGCAGATTTTTCAGCATGTAAATATAGACCTGATTTATGATATAAAATCAGTAAAGATCGTAGAGATGACCGAAGAATTTGCGACCGCTTCGGTGGTGCAATTGACGACCAAAAAAGATGAATCAGATTTGTTTCGCAATAATCAAATGAAGATGAATCATACTTTCAAAAAGGAAAATGGCAGATGGAAAATTTTCTCCTCGCTGACGATGGAGACCAAGTATTTTTAGTCCAAGTTGCTTTTAATCGTACATTTATAACGGCAAAAAGAAGGTATCACGACAAAAGTTTGATAGTAAAAAAAATGGGAACGAACAATCTTCCAGTTGCTTCTTTCTGGTCAATAGGACGAAGAACACCAAACCTATTTTTTAAAATTAAATCAAACTTTTCTATGAATAAACTACTATTTACTATTATCGTTTTGTCCTTTCCTTTACTAACTTTTGCACAACGCCTTGAGGTAGGAGGTGCCATTGGATTTTCAAATTACCTAGGAGATATTGCCTCGCAAGGAAGAGTTAGTGTGGATGAAATCAACGTTGGTTTTTTAGCTTACGTCAGAGGACAAATTTCACCACAAATCGCTTGGAAAGGAAATTTTTTGGCTTCCAAACTAGAAGGTCACGACTATAAACATTTTGACGATGGAGCGTGGAGAAGAGACCGAAATATTAGTTTTGAAACTTATTTTCAGGAGCTGAGCATCAGAGCAGAATGGAACTTCCTTACTGCTAAAAATGATTCCAGAATTTTTCATCCTTATCTATTTGCGGGAACTGGGGCTTTGTATTCGCAGAATAGGATGATGCAAAATACCTTAGACGCAGGTAGTGGATCGGGCCCAATGGAGCGACGAGTTTCGTTTTCTGTTCCATTTGGTGCAGGGTTTTATTTTGATGGTGCGGATAATTTGACTATCGGATTCGAGTTTACCAATGGTATGTTATTTAACGACTTTTTGGATGGCTTTTCTGCCGAAGAATTTTCTAGGGGAAATGATTGGTATAACTTTTTTGCATTGACTGTCGGCTATAAACTGCAAAAGAAAAATGCTTATCAGCGGTATCGTCGGCAAAAAAGTTGGAATTAAGCGATCGCTTTGATAACCCCGTGAAGATGGTAAAGTGGGGAGGCAAGGGTTGTTGAAGCCAACCATTGAGCGTAGAGATGACTTCAAGAGTCCTTGCTTCCCACTTTACCATCTTCATGGAGTTATCCAATCCAAGATTGCTAAATAGTTACTTTCATTTTTTTGATAAAAGTTCAGAATCTGGGAATATATCAAATTTTTATCGTCGCAAGCACTAGCGAAAAAGAGCTTTATATAAACTTGTAATTATATTGTTTTTATATGTCGTCCCTCTGGGACTTTGACAGCATGAGGGTTGCAATTTCGTAGCTTGATAAGATTCGTCAAAAGGATTTTGTTATATCAATTGTTACTGACACCTCAGCAGCTTAGAAATCTCAGGGACGAAACCTGCTGGTCGGCAGGTAGGTATCGGTAGCTACTAGCGAACTGTATCTTTACGTAAATTTGTAATTGTATTGTTTTTATATGTCGTACCTCCAGGACTTTGACAGCATGAGGGTTGCAATTTTGTGGCTTAATAATGTTCGTCAAAAATGTGTTTTTGTATCAATTGCTAACGATACCTCGGCAGCCTAAAAGTCCCAGCGGGACGATATATCGGTAACTATAAAATCGCAAGCCGCATTCCGTCAAAGTCCCAGCGGGACGACATCTACCTGCTGTCGGGCAGTTATAATAATCAACTCACAAGAACATATATCGCATTAAAAATAGCTAGTAAAACGCTCCAAAAAAAGATTCATATTCACAAAATAAAAAACTTCGTTATCATCAACTTATAACAATACAATTACAGCGTCCTCTTACTACAAGATATTTTACTAATGTAAATATACTGTTACAGGCGTAAACGAAACTCCCATTTGCTATCTTAGCATTTTATCACTCAAGAAAAGCTATTAGCAAATGCGATTCATTCTCCGCTCAAAAATTTTTCCCACCCTCTTACTATTTATTTTTCTTTTGTTGTGTGGTGTATATTTATACATCTCCAAGACGGATGTCATGTGGTCGGGATTTATCGCCATGATGGTATTTTATGTCCTGATATTTTATTTTGGGAGTTACGTAGCTGCTAAGAAAAAAGAAAAAAGCGAAGGAGATACGATGCTTGCGGGCCGTTCGATCCCCTTGTTTATTGGTATTTTTACAATGAGTGCTACTTGGGTGGGTGGCGGTTACATCAATGGTTCGGCGGAGGCAGCCAGCAAAGATGGATTGGTGTGGGTACAAGCACCTTGGGGATATGCGCTAAGTCTAATCATTGGCGGATTATTTTTTGCACGCACCATGCGCCGGCACCGCTTCAAAACGATGCTTGATCCCTTGTCCCAACGTTTCGGAAAAAAAGTGACTGCCTTATTATTTATTCCCGCACTCTCTGGAGAAATCTTTTGGACTGCCGCCATTCTCACCGCCTTGGGGACTACCTTCGGCACCGTACTCGGATTGGAAACGCAGCCCGCTATTATCTTGTCGGCCATTATTGCTATCGCCTACACCGCTATCGGAGGACTCTGGGCAGTAGCGATTACGGATGTCGTCCAAATGATTTTACTGCTCGGGGGGCTATTACTCGTCGTTCCTTTTGCTTTAGAAACCGTGGGAGGTTGGGATACCGCGTGGGCAACCTACTCCTCCAAAAATGGTGCGGCGGCTTCTTTTTTCCCAAGCCAAGAAGGGCTGGGGTCTCACTATTGGGTATGGTGGGATTATGCGTTGTTGCTCGTTTTTGGCGGTATTCCGTGGCAGGTTTATTTTCAGCGGGTGCTTAGCTCTAAGGATGAGGATACCGCTGTGAAGTTATCATTACTAGCAGGAGTGATTTGTATTTTGGCAGCCATTCCAGCCGTAGCTATCGGTATCGTTGGCAACGTCGCAGATTGGGAATCCATCGGAGCTGTGCCAGATGTGAATGCGGCTATTTTACCCCACGTCATTCGGTACTTGACAAATCCGTGGGTCGCTACCATCGGACTAGGAGCAGTAGCGGCGGCAGTCATGTCGTCCGTGGATTCTTCTATTCTTTCGGCATCTTCCATGATGAGTTGGAATATATTTCGCCCCATCGTCAAGCCTAATATTTCAACTAAACAATTGGAGCAAGTCATCAAAAAATGTATCTGGATCATCGGGATAGCGGCCACGCTGCTGGCAATCAATGTACAGAGTGTTTACAATCTTTGGGTACTGTGTAGCGACTTTGTGTACTGCCTTCTTTTCCCCGCACTTACCTGTGCTTTGTTTGATAAAAAAGCCAATACGTACGGTGCACTAGCGGGTTTTGCGGTAAGTTTTATTTTGCGTTTTGGTGGTGGAGAACCCACGCTGGGCATCCCAAATGTGATCCCCTACCCTATGATGGACGGTGATAAGGTTTTATTTCCTTTTAGAACCCTAGCCATGGTGAGTGGCTTGCTGACCATCCTGATCGTGTCCCGATTAACTCAGAGGATGAATGCCCCGAGAGGATTAAAAAGTTTAGAATGATGTACTTGTCCAATTTATCCACTACCCCCTTTTTTCCAACTCTTCGTCAATGCGAGCAATCATCTTGACTAATTCTTTTTCTACCAGATCGTACATTCGCAAGATGTATCTTCGGTTATTTTTGATGCGGTACAGATAGCTATAAAAAAGATGTTTTTCTTTTTTCGACAATCGAATGGGCTGCTTG
>JBCCJE010000268.1:0-6929 GCA_039027925.1 Bacteroidota bacterium | reverse complement strand
TTGCTCTATTGCGAGAGGAGAGCATGCCTAGCGATTTTTATTGCTGCCCTTTTTACTTAATAATTCTTACTTCTCTCCTCTCTTCCCGACAATCAATCTTTTTTGTAAGAAATATCAAAATCGTGGAGTACCGCATCGAGGATTGGATCCGCTCCTTCTTGGTAGCCTTCCTTCAAATTGTAATCATAAAATTTGCCCAACTGATGCCAGTAGCCTGCGGTAAATCCACCACGCATTCCTTTCATCAAATCGTAGAAAGGCTTATCCAATTCTTTTTCGATCATTTTTATCAAAATCTTACCCTGCGTTTTGGTGAGATTTTTTAGTGGTGCTTTGAACTCCCTTTTGAGTTGTTTGTATTTTTTGCGGATGTAGCGTTTTCTTTTGCGCTTGCGCATATTTTGGGTAGCGTCCTCTACCTCCTGAAAAATCTTGATGGCCTTCTGCGCGTAGGGATATACTTTTGCGCCGTAGTAACGATATTTTCTGTACCGCCGATAGTCTGCACGATTTTTAAATTTGCGAGGAGAAGATATAGAAATATCTTGCAAGTCGGCCATGATGATCGTATCCTCCCCCGTGATGAATGCAGTGAAGACGTGGCCATTGATCGTCACCTTTTCCGTCTTTTCGACAGAGGTCTGTGCATTTCCAGAAAAGGTAAATCCAAAAATCAGCAGCACGCCGATCCAAGTAGGTATGTTTTTTCTAAAATTCATATTTACAATTTAAGGTATTTTCACACAACAATCTGCTCTTCTTTTTCGGTAATTGTCCTTTATTTAAACGAAAAAAGGAAAGCGAAGTATCACTTTCCTTTTGTTTTTAATTTATTCTTAACGGAAATCCTTTTCTTTAAATCAACAAGTCCGAGCCTTTCACTTTCAAATCAAATACCTCCAATGTCCACGTATCTTCTTTTTTAAAAACATGCTTTTCGGTATATTTTCCCTTTCGTGGATTTCTATAAACTTCGATGATTTGTTGTTTGGGAATCACCATCCAATATTCGGGAACTTTATTTTCGGCGTAATTTTTCCGCTTAATTTTTCGATCGTGACTAATGGTAAAGACGGATACTTCGATGAGTAATAAAATATCCTTGGGGGTAGGATGCCCTGATAAATAAAAGTCCTTGTCGTATTTTAAAATAGAAACATCGGGTTCTGGTTCAGAGTTATCATTTAGGCGAATAGCATCTTGACTTCCGATAGTGGCTTTACCATCTAAGGCTTTGGTAAAAAATAAGGATATTTTTTTGGTGTGGGCATTGTGATCGGGCGTAAATGGACTCATAGTATAAATTGCTCCGTTGATTAATTCTACTTTGGAGTAATTATCAAAAAATCCCATCCTTCCCATACGATGATACGCTCCTACTGTTAGCTTAAATTTTTTAGGTGCTGCTCCTGAAGTATTAAGATTTTTTGAAATTTTTACCACAATAAAATTTTATAAAGATTAATGTAAATTGAAACTTGCTTTTCTCCTCTCACCTCCCTGTTCCCTCCTCTCACTTCTCCTCTTCATACTTCTTCTTAAACTTCCTGTACAGTCGCTTCTGCTTGTCGTCCATACTAATTTCTTTTCCCCTGATAAAAGCATGTTCCACATGATTACTGCGAATATCCAAAGCATCTCCCGTACTGATGAATAGGGTAGCATCTTTTCCTTTTTCCAAAGAGCCTACCGTTTTGTCAATACCCAAAATCTTAGCAGTATTCAAGGTAATGGCAGCAACAGCTACCTCCTTGTCCAATCCAAATCCAACGGCATGACCCGCTTGAAAAGCGAGGTTGCGAAGATTTTCGGGGGAATCGTCCATTTGTAAACACCATGTTACACCCGCTTTTTGCAACATCGCAGGGGACTTAAAGGGTTGGTCAATATTGGAATCATCGTAGCTAGGCAAATCGTGGGTTTTGGATAAAATCACGGGGACATTATTTTTTTTCAAAAACTCAGCAACTGCCCAAGCCTCACTTCCTCCTACGATGATCGGCGTCACGTTGAATTGTTGGAACAACAAAACTGCCTCCGTGATGGATCGTGCTCTATCAACCGTCACGTAGAGCTTTTTGCTACCATCAAATAATCCGCGCATGGCTTCGAACTTCAGATTCTTAGCAGTCAATTTATCATTTTTGGAGTACGCAATTGCTTCTTTGAAGTAATCCTCTATCGCCTGAATTTGCTTACCGTAGTCTTTGTTTTTATTTACTGAACGTGTCCGCCAATTCCAACGATACATTGAGGGATAATCCACAAAGATGCCTTCGTCCATTTTGTAAACCGCATCTTCCCAATTCCAACCATCCAACTCAACAATGCTCGACTGACCATCAATAGTTCCTCCGTTGGGTTTGACTTGTGCTAACAAAACTCCATTAGCACGAACCGTTGGCGGCACATCGGAGTCGGTGTTGTAAGCAATGATAGATCGTACGTGCGGATTCATATCTCCGATCTCGCTATTATCTCTCGTGGCCCGCACGGCACTAATTTCAATTAATCCCAACTGCGTATTGGGTGCAATAAAGCCGGGATAGACGTGCTTCCCCGTAGCGTCAATCGCCTTGCCGTAAGCATCTTTGTTGAATCGAATACTGGACATATCGGCTACCATTGTCAGTTTTCCATTTTCAAAAGTAATCAGACTGCTCTCAATTACTTGTCCATTGCCGATGTGGGCAGTCCCTCCGTAGATAGCGATGGATTGAGTCTGTGGGGGTGCAGGAGTTTCTTGAGCACGCAAACTCCACACCACCATCAAGCATAAAATTATATTTAAAATTTTCATTTTTCTTTTTTTAAAATATTCATAATTCGCCAAGGTTTTTTACAACATTAATTCTCCGAGATTTCGGGACAGGCCTAATCATTAATCCATCTCATCCTCGTCGTTGTCACAGTGGTAATTCATAGATTTTGTTCCACTAGCAGGTCGGGTTTTTCCTCCACCTTTTTTTACCGCAATCATTTTTTGAATTAAGCGATTTCTTTCTGCGGCGATTTCCGCTCTCAGTTTTATGTCTTCTTTTCGATCAAACAATTTTACCCCGTCCACAAAAGTCATTTCCGCCTTAGCGTAAACCGACATGGGATGATCGTTCC
This sequence comes from Bacteroidota bacterium, assembly GCA_039027925.1. Lineage (GTDB taxonomy): Bacteria > Bacteroidota > Bacteroidia > Chitinophagales > Saprospiraceae > CAJQQY01. Next base: position 3,815 of record JBCCJE010000268.1, on the reverse strand, counting down.
AAAGTACTAGGTCGGCATCTTTCCCCACTTTAATACTGCCTACCTTGTGGTCAATGTGCAAAAGTTTGGCAGGATTCAGCGTTACGAATTTCCAAGCATCCTCCTCCGAGACACCTCCGTACTTTACGGCCTTGCCTGCTTCCTGATTTAAGCGTCTAGCCATTTCGGCATCATCAGAGTTGAAGGCGGTGAGGACACCTTGACTGTGCATGATAGCGCCATTGTAAGGAATTGCATCTATCACTTCGTACTTGTAAGCCCACCAATCGGAGAAGCTAGAACCTCCCGCGCCGTGCTTTGCCATTTTGTCCGCCACCTTGTATCCTTCCAAAATGTGGGTAAAAGTGTTGACCTTAAAGCCCATCTCCTCGCCGACGTGCATGAGCATATTGATCTCCGACTGCACGTAGGAGTGGCAAGAGATGTGTCTTTTTTTATCCAAAATTTCGGCGACTGCTTCCAAGTCCAAATCCCTACGGAAGCCTTTTTCGTTTTTTTGCACAGCAATTTTGTACGCCTTGGCGCGCGTAAAATAATCTCTATATACTTGCTCTACGCCCATCCGCGTATCCGGAAAACGATTGTTACGACTCGACCGTGATTTCTTTACATTTTCTCCCAAGGCAAATTTTATAAATCCCGGTGCTCCTTCAAATTTCATTTCTTCGGGTGCATAGCCCCATCTCAACTTGATGATGGCAGACTGCCCGCCAATGGGATTGCACGAGCCGTGTAGTAACTGAGAAGTGGTAACGCCCCCCGCCAACTGTCGGTAAATATCAATATCCTCCGAATCAATCACATCACCTATCCTTACCTCTGCGGTACTCACTTGAGTACACTCGTTGACTCCTCTAGTGATCGCAATGTGAGAATGCTCATCAATCACGCCGCAAGTCAGGTGCATCCCTGTGCCGTTGATGCGAGTGCCGAGGTCTTTCTGAATATTTTTACCGATTTCTACTATTTTTCCATTGCGCACGAGGACATCCGTATTTTTCAGAATACCTTGGTTTTCGTTGGTCCACACGGTAGCATTTTTAATGAGGTAGGTATTTTCGGTTGGTCGTTTTTTGTAGCCATGCGCAATGAACGGATAGATAATGTCTCCTATTTTTTCATTGGCTTTTTCCTTCTTATCTTTTTGGTCTTTGCCTTTTTTTCCTTTTTTGTTCTTCTCCTTTGGGTCATTTTCTCCTTGGTAGGTGGTCGACCAAGTGGTCCACGTGCCATCTAAATTAGTGCCATTGCCCATCCATTCTTTTCCGTTCATCGCACCCGATAGGCGGAAAAGTTTTGTTTCTTTTTTTGTTGGAGAAAAAGTAATGGTAATCAAGTGGTTATCAATTTTAGAACTCACATTGATTTTGGTAGAATCATTGACCTCAATTTTCATTTTGTTCTTTTCATCTACGACCAAATTATAATTATCTCTTCCCACTTTTAGGACATACTTGCCTTCTAAATCTGGCTCGTCCAACCGCTTGATGACGAAAGGTTTACCCTTTACCCAGTTGTGATGAATCTTTGCTTTTTCGTTAAAAATATCTTCGGAGGTGATGATAAAATTTGCCATACTGCCTGCCTGTAAAATGCCTACTTGATCGCTTACGCCCATCATCTTAGCTGGGGTGTGTGTCAGGGCTTTGAGCGCATTTTCTTTAGAAAGTCCGTGCTGAATGGCCTTCTTGAGATTTTTTAAAAAATCTGATTTCTTTTTTAAGCCACTCGTGGTCAGCGCAAACTCAATTCCCTGATCTGAGAGGTGCGCCAAATTAGTGGGTGCGAGTTCCCAGTGTTTCATTTGCGCTAGCGAAACCAACATAGCATCGTAGGGATCTTCTACATCGTAGGCATCAGGAAAATTAATAGGTATAATCAGGGGGCTTCCCGTAGCTTTAATTTCTTTCAGGCGTTGGTACTCATCGCCGTTTCCTTTGATGATGTAATTTTTGCGAAACTCTTTTCCCAACTTGGCAGCACGGAGTATTTCCAACTTATCCCTCACATCAAAAACTACTGGCAGCGACTGAATATCATTCCATGCTTCCAAGGAAAGGTTCATTTCCTTTTCTTTTCCACCATTTTGATACCATTGCCCATCGAGGTAGGTTTGGCGTAACAATGCAATTCCACCCATCAGCGAGCCTGGATAATTTTGCGTGGAAGTACCTTTTTTAAAAGACATCATGTGGGCGGATGCTTCTTTTAGCATCATGTGGTGTTCGTTTTCTTCCCCCAACATCACAACGGTAGCAGTACCTCTGCTGATGCCATCTTCCCGATGTGTCATTACTGTGCCGAAGCCAATATCTCGATAGCTCTTCGCCGCTTTATCATCTACCGAGAAATGCTCGTGGGATTTGTACTCAGGTTTTAGTGCTTGGTTCCAGGAGTAGGCACCTTCTTTTTTGGAGACCATTTGCTGCGGGCGATTCCACCCTCCGCCCGATGCTCGCTTAGCTTCGGGGATACCGTAGGTGGAATACATATCAATAAAGGAAGGGTAGATATATTTGCCCTTGAGATCAACTACGACTGCCCCTGCGGGAATGGGGATTCTAGTGCCGACCATCTGCACCTTACCATCCTTGATGACCATGGTGCCGTTTTCAATCTTTTCGTTGTAGGATTTGAAAATAGTAGCTCCCGTGAAGGCGTAGTAACCTTCTTGCTCGTCGTACACGCCATTGCGCGGAAAGGTAATTTGCGCTAATAGACTTTGACAAAATAATAACAAAGCCATTGTGCCAATGAATTGTTGGATTTTTCGCATGAGTTGGATAATTGATTTTGAAATAAAAAAGAAGGCTTGGTAAAGTTAAAAAAGATTGGCAGAATGGTACGAACTAGAAAAAATTCTTTAGAAATAAAAAAGGGCATCATGGATAAATAGACCATGATGACCTCTTTGCGAGATTTATTTTTTCTCTGTTATATATCCTCTGAGTGTCTGTCGAAATTTTTGTTAAAATGCAATTCCAACGTGTAGTCCAGTAGAAAAAGCGAATCCTTCAACTACAAAATATGGTCTCACCGATTCACCACTTCCATAACCGAGACCAAATGAAATATCAAATGGCATCACATCGCCAAATACCCATTGTTTTCCTAGATTTAACATAAATCCTGCGATCATATCTGTCTCTCGTCTGTCAGAACCGGCACCAATAAAATTTACATCTCGGCTAATTGGACCGAAGAAAAATTCAGGCTTGAGGTAAGCGCCTTGCAAAATATGCCTTCGCCGTAAGTCTGATGTTACAAAGGTGGGTTTACGATACAATTTGTAAGCTACCGAACCGATAAAACCGCTTGCGTTATCGTCAAATTCTCTATCAATTCCTAACCCAACGATAGACCCCTTGATTTCCCAACTTCTGCCAGGGCGAATATTTTGTTCGTAAGTAAAACTCGTAAATCCACTAAGTGGACCCAAAAACGAAACCTTCAAGGCTCGTTTTTTTTGTCCCTGAAAATATTCTTCTGCGTCCATTTTTTCTTTGCCGTAGTATTCCGTTCTACCGTTTTCAAATTCGATCTTGATGATAAATTCTTTTTCAATTACGTATACCAGTTCGTCCGCTTGCTCTCCCCAAAGTTTGTATTTGATTTCTCCTGTGCCTATTTCGACGACTTTGGCAAGGACAGGTTTTGATTTGCTCTTTTTATAAATTTTGTCTTGTGCGAGTGCACCATTGATAGAGCATAAAAATAGCACAAGCAATGCGACGAAATACGATAGTCTGATCTTCATGATTCTTAATTTTTAAGTTGAAAAAAATGTGGTGTATTTAAAGAAGGTAATACTAAGG
>JBCCJE010000267.1:0-6948 GCA_039027925.1 Bacteroidota bacterium | reverse complement strand
TTTACAACGTCACCGTAAAAATCGAACACGGCGTACACGACGAATGGCTGCAATGGATGAAAACAACTCATATCCCCGATGTCATGAATACTGGAAAATTTTTGGAAAGTAAAATTTGTAAAATGATTGGAACGGACGAAGCGGATGGCCTGACGTATTCCTTTCAGTACATTGCTCCCGACATGAAAACTTTTATGGAATACCAAAATGAATTTGCTAAAGCCCTCCAAAAAGATCATTCGGATCGCTACCAAGGTAAGTACGTGGCGTTTCGCTCTCTGATGGAGATAGAGGCAGAGTTTTCTTAGCCATGTTAGTAGCTTGAGTTTTGCCACGAAGTCGCTAAGACACCAAGCCATATTCACGGTTAGGGAAGATCATAAACAATCAGCGTTAAGATCCATTCAAAAAAAATTGCCACGAAGGTACTATGTAAAAAAGCAAGTAGTTCACTGAAATAATTATTAAATTTATAGCACTAAGGAGGTTGTCCCAGAGCAATCATCCACAGTAGGCAGGATGAGTATCCTGCCTACCAATTTGGACGTTATCTTCCTGATTTTTTTTGAGGTTTTCAAGATAGTTAGGATCATAAGCATTCTCATTTTTGAATAGGGTATAAATTAATATCAACAACTTTCTCGTATGCTCACAGGCACAAAAAACTTCTTGACTTGGTGCCTTCGTGGCTACTTTATTTTTGCCACAAAGACTCTTTCAAACTTGGATGCCGTAAGGCATAAAAAAACTTCGTGGCTTTGTGCCTTCGTGGCAACTTTTTTACTTTCAACTTTTTCATTTAACTTTTATGAGAAAACGACTTTTTGATAATCACGGGCGCATCCTCAATTATGTTCGCCTTGCCGTCACCGACCGATGTAACCTTCGCTGCTTCTACTGTATGCCTGAAAGAGGTATCCAATATATCCACAAGACAGCTCTGATGACCTACGAGGAAATCCACCGAGCATTGGTCATTTTAGCTGAAATGGGAATTGAGAAGATACGCATCACGGGGGGAGAACCTTTTGTTCGGAAAGATTTGATTCATCTCTTGTGGGCCATCCGACGTATCCACGGCATCCGTAAAATCAACATCACCACCAATGGGACGGTACTAGAGCCACACATTTTAGAATTAAAAAAACTGGGTATTGATTCCATTAATTTAAGTTTGGATTCGCTGGATCGAGATCGTTTTTTTGAGATTACTCGGAGAGATGTTTTTGATAAAGTGATGCGGAGTTTTGAATTATTATTGGAACACGATTTTGAGGTAAAAATAAATGCGGTAGTGATGGCTGGAAAAAATGAAGAAGATATCCTACCGATGGTTCAACTCACCAAAGACCTCCCCGTGAGTGTACGCTTCATCGAGGAGATGCCATTCAATGGGGCGGGAGCGCACTACGAAAAACTACAATGGAACTATCAAAATATCATCAAAAAGATCAAAGCTCATTTCCCAACGCTCACTAAGATTCCTGATCCACCTTTTTCTACGGCTATGAATTTTCGGATTCCCAATCATCGGGGCAACATCGGAATCATTGCCGCCTACAGTCGTACTTTTTGCGGTACTTGCAATCGTATCAGAATCACGCCCAAGGGCATGCTCAAGACCTGCCTTTACGATAATGGTATTTTTAATATCAAAACCCTTATGCGAGAAGGGGCTACCGATGACCAACTCCGGGCTACTTTTCTTGATGCTTTTAACCATCGGGCTAAAGATGGATTTGTGGCCGAGCGAAATCGTTTCGGTAAGGCCGTTTCCGAAAGCATGGCTACCATTGGAGGCTGATCTCGCTTGCTCATTTTTTATCCCTTAGGAATGGTGCATTAATAAATTTACATTTTATGCGCAGTTATTTTTTCTTTATGCAAGGCAAAAAACGCAGGCGATGCAGGGCATCAGCGTCCCGAGTACTCGGGATCAACGCAGCAGAAAGGAAAAAGAACAAGTAGAAAATGTAAAGTTATTATTGAACCATTCCTTAGTGTAATTCAAAATGGGTATTTACGCACAAGTAATATTTCTGCCTTATGATTGATATTCAACTCCAAGCAGAGCCTCTTTCCGTAGAGGCATGTGTTAATTACGTAGCTGCTGCCAACGCAGGAGGAAGTGCCATTTTTATCGGTACGGTTCGCAATGAGACGAAGGGTAGAAAAGTGTTGCGATTAGAATTTGAATCCTATGCTCCGATGGCTATTTCTGAAATGCGTAAGATCGCAGCGCAAGCCCAAGTGCAATGGTCTTGTGAAAAAATAGCTGTCCACCATCGAGTGGGCGCATTAGGCATCGGAGAGATCGCAGTCATCATCGCCGTAGCTACTCCCCACCGTAAGGCGGCATTTGAGGCCTGCAAATATTGTATTGATACCTTAAAGGAAACCGTACCTATTTGGAAAAAAGAGTTCTTTGAAGATGGGGAAGTTTGGGTGGCGGCGCATCCGTGAGGGATTGAGGATTTATGCCTGCCCCGAAACCTCGGGGGATTATGCAAAATCTTGGGGAATTTTGTGTGAATCGAGAGATGTTGGGCTTTTCCTATAACAATAAGTTTCCTTTTCTAGCTTGAGTACAAAATTGGAAGCGTCTATTTTTTATTTCCAAAACTCTTTACTCATCAAGAAATTATAATCGCTAAAAATCGGAGCGTAAATTTTTTGTAGTTTATACCATTGCCTATTGGTAAGTTTTTCGAACGTAATGGAAATGCCTTTTTCGGGTATTGAAAGCTCACTTGACTCTTTCGTAAGATACAATTTTGAATGAGTAATGAGGAAAAGTTTTTTGCTAAAATTTATAGACTGACGGGAGGTCGAATGTCGTCAACTTAGTGACCGTCTGGGAGAGTAATTTCAAAATTCCCCTCGCAGTTCTCTTAATTTTATTAAATCTACGGTGGAAATTTGAGACTACCTTGTGGGAACAAATCCTAAAATGATGACATTCGACGGGAAGTCAGATTATAAGATAGTAAATTTATAGGCTGACAGGAAGTCAGACTATAAGAAAGAGATTTATACTACTGGCTCTTGGAATAACTGCTCCATTTTTTTACGAGACCTTGCTAATCGCATTTTGATAGCACTAGCTGACAGATGATATTTGTTGGCTAAATCGGCGATTGATTTTTTTTCAAAATATTTTTCTCTTAGTAGATTGCCCTCTTGCTCTGGCATTTGATTTAAGATAATTTCTAATTGGTTCAAGGCGTGATCTTTTAATTCTAACGCCTCTATATCTACCGGCCGATCTTCTACGAATAACAACTCCTCGGTAGAAACCTTCGCTATTTTATTTTGCTTTTTCAAGAAATCCATACAGTGATTGTGGGCAATCGTGAATAGCCACTTTACGAAAGTCTGACTATCCTGTAATTGATTTAATTTCTTAGAAATTTTTACAAAAATATCCTGTGTGACATCTAGCGCATTATCTCGATCTTTAAGAATTTTTGCGCAATACAAAAATACCTTTCGATTGTAGCGAGTGTATAATTCGCCGAAAGCCGAAGGGTTTTGAGTATCCTTGAAAAAAGTAATCAACTGGGTGTCTGTACAATTTTTGAAGGTATTCATGTTAGTATTTTTCTTTTGTTTCGAAAATCATTGAGTGATCGCTTTCCACTAAAAATATTCTCTTTCTGAATTGTTCACTCCCGTGGGAGTATCTTTGGGAAAACTACTACTTACTCACTCTACTAATTTTCATTCTTGTTTTGTGAAAAAATCTAACACAAAGATGGTGGTGAGGTGCAGGCAATTATAGAGTAAAAACACCGATTTTTAAAAATCCAAGAAACTCGTAAGCACTACGAGAATTGCGTAGAAATAAACGCGGCGTTTTCTCACTCTACGATACCATGCTTTATTGCGTATTTGACTAGCCCTGCCGTGTTTTTTACATTTAATTTTTCGATTAAATTCCTTCTGTGCGTATCCACCGTTCGAATACTGATGAATAGTTTTTCAGCTATTTCGGGGTTGGTATATTCTTCTGCGATGAGTTGGAGTACTTCCAACTCCCGCTTAGTCAGGGGAATACCGGTTCGTTTTTCTTTTTGTTTTTTGGATTGGGTGAGCGCCTGAACCATCACCGCAGAAACCTGCTGACTATAGTAAGTATTGCCTTGATTAACCTCCCGAATAGCTTTAATCATTTCTGTACTACCAGCATCTTTGAGCAAATAACCGGAAGCACCCGCATCCAACATTTTAATAATGTAATCACTCTCATCGTGCATGGATAGCACTAGCACTTTTACAGTTGGAAAATCTTTTTTGACCAACTGAGTAGTCTCAATACCGTTGGCCCCGCCCATAGAAATATCCATCAAGATCACATCGGGCTTACAGATCTGAAGCTGCGCTACCACTTCTCTTCCATTCTCTGCTTGAGCTATGACTTCAATATCCTCGATATCCTCGATGATAGATACTATTCCATCCCGAAATACTTTATGATCGTACGCTATCAGAATTTTTATCATCAAATATATTTTAAATATTTATTTCGAAATTTCTACGGTAAAGTGTACGCCTCTACCTGCTTGTGTTTCAATGGAAAAATCACCACCCAAGGAATTAATACGAGTATTGATATTTCTCCAGCCAATGCCATTTTCCATTTTTTCCTCAATCAATTTAGGGTCAAGCCCAATGCCGTCATCTTCTACGGTCAGGACGATTTTTTCATTTCGTTGAATAAGCTGGATATCAATATTTTTGGCTGCGGCATACTTTAGCGCATTATTAAGTAGCTCCTTGGCTATTCTAAAAAGGTTCAGCTCAATGTTTGTTTTTAGCCGCTCGGACATGCCGCTTTCATAAAAATTGACTTCTACTACTTCACTCTGTGTAGCCTTGCTACACAAGTTTTTTAGTGCTTCCACTAAGCCAAAATCTACTAAAGCTCCCGGCATCAAAGCGTGGGAAATACTGCGAATGTCGGTAGCTACATTTTGAACCAACTCGCTCATATTATTAATCTTTCTGACGGTTTTCTCGGGAGCGTCGGTTAGTTCATTTTTTACGGCATCTAAGTTCAGGCGGATAGTGGACATCAGCGGCCCAATCCCATCGTGAATTTCCTTAGCTAATCGTCGTCGCTCCATTTCTTGACCTTTGATGAGGGCAAGCGTAGCTTCATCTTGTGCTTTTTTTGTTGCCGTAACGTTGTTGATGGAAATGAGCATTCCGTTTAGAATAGGCTTGCCGATGATGTCCAAAACTTTTTCTCCGTGAATAATTTCGCTTAGCTCAAAGACTTTTCTTCCTTTGTTAAAACAAAGTATTAACAGCTCTTTCAATTCATCAATATCCTCTATGTGGGCTAGGATATTAGTCTCCAAAACCGTCTTGGTTTCCTCTTCAATGGACAGGTTCACTAGCGCTTCTTCGTTGACCATCGTAATAAATCCATCTAAATCAACGACGATGATTCCATAGGGTACATTCCCCACTACAGACAATAAAAATTCGTACGCTTCTGTAAATGTGTTCATATGGTTGATTTAATTTGTGCAGTCAAGACCGTCACGTCACCGTGACTTTTATGGTACAAATCAAAAGTAGTATTGGCTAGCTGTTGAGGATTTGCGCTGTAATCAAATTTGTATTCCGACACATTAGTAGCAATTCCATCGGTACACAGAACCAACTGACTTATCCCCCTCAAATCAAAGGTCTTGGTAGATAAGGTTGGCAATTGGTACTCCCCTACCCTTCCGTCAAAATTACGTAACTCCACCTTTGAATTTTTTCCCAACAGGTACCCGTGGGTATCCCCCACACCTAGGTAAGTCAGTTGATGGGCAGCTAGAATTGCAAGACTCACGGCAGCCCCTCCCGACAGTTCACTATCTTTTAATAATTGGTCACAAGAATAAATTAAGGAATCCAACGGCTTAGCATAGTTTTTTTCTAAAAACTTTTTGATCAAAGTAGAAATTGCGTAAGCATCATACCCTTGTCCACATCCATCAATCACGGCCAGCAAAACCTTATCCCCTTCAAACTCCCGAATCAGAAATTCATCTCCATTAAAATTATATTGTTCATCGGGAACACTTACTACACCGTATTCAATGAAGTCGGTAGTCATGGGCAGGTACTTCTCCAAAACAACGGTAGTACCTTTACCCGTCGCAGACTTAATCTCAAATTTATCCACTAACCGCTGCGCAGCTTCTAGCCCAATGCCTAAGCTCGTACGAATGGTGGAAAAACCTTCCCGCATGGCCAAGTCAATATTCTCAATACCGTCACCTTCATCGCTGATGATGATGCGAATGACTTTTCCATTTTTCAGACTATAGATCAAGGCTTGTCCTCCTCCTCCGTGCCTAAACGCATTTTGTGCCATTTCGGAAACAGCTAGTGTCAGCTCCCCAATGGCAATCATTTCGAATCCTAAATCCTCGGCTAGGTTCGTCGTAGCTTCCCTTACTAATCCGACATCGGATTCTGCTACAATATTGATTTGATATACTGGTGCGTTCAAGTCCGTTGTTAATCTTCTATTTTTACGAGTTTAAATCCTTGTCTTTTGAAAACCAACTTGAGCGCTCGCTTTAGATTTTTCTCTATTGTCATATTTTCTAGTTGCACTCCCGCCGCAATCATTGACTGCGCCACTACCGCCTTAATACCACAAAAAATGACTTCTATGCCCACGAAGAGCAAAAGCTGATTTAGCTTTTTGAGATGGTTAGCTATGGTCGAGTCAATAATTTCTACGTTGCTCAAATCTACGATCATCAAATCGTTTTCACTTTTATCCACTATTCCCAAGATGGCATCTGTTACCTTTTTCATTCTCGAAGAATCCAATATTCCAAAGAATCCAGCGTACAAACAATTATCAGTAATCTCATTGATAACTATGGGTGCTTCTCCACCAAGAGCTCTTCGACTAATTGCTACGGGTGGTTTGGT
>JBCCJE010000266.1:0-6965 GCA_039027925.1 Bacteroidota bacterium | reverse complement strand
TGTTCCTTTCCCTTCTTTTTTTATTCTCCTCTTTACCGTATCAAGAATTTCGTCTGCAAAATCGGAATGACGTACTTGATAATAAAGATGTTCACTCAAGTATTTCACCATCAATTCCTTGTAGGATGTATCATAAATTTTTGATAAGGCTTTAATTATTTTCTCAGGAGCTCTCTTTTCATTCTTCTCTATTTTGCTCAGTAATTTTGGGCTGTATCCTATTTTTTCTCCTACCAACTTGAGCGAATAATTTAAGCCTGTTCTCAGTTCCTTTAATCTTTCCCCAAATGTCTGTGATTTCATAATTTTTTCTTTAAAGATATTATTTTTTGAAAAAAGAAGATAATAACGATCTCTCCATTACCGTAAGTACGCCTAAATATAAAATCAATAACAATGTATTTACGCCCATGATTTTCCAAAAATCATTCACAAAATTTGGACGAATTACTGTGCTTAAATAATAAATCCCAATGGCTAAAATAATGTAGCTCAACATTTTTCCAATCGGATAATCAATCGGATAATATTTTTTTCCAATAAAATAACTGGCTAGTGCCATCAGCGTGTAGCACGTCAACGCAGCGTAAGCAGGTGCCATAATTTCCTCCGTTGGAATAAAAATATAGTTAATCAAAACAGTCACGACTGCGCCTCCAATGGAAATCCAAGCTCCAATTCGGGTTTGATCTTTCAGTTTATACCAAATAGAAAAATTATAAAATAACCCTAATCCAAAGTAGGCGAGCAACAGAAACGGCACAACTTGAAGGCCTTCCCAATAAGCGTCATCAATCAAATATTTAAAAATGTCGAGGTACAGCATAATACCCAAAAACGCCAAACTTCCTACCACGGAAAAAGCCTGTGCAATCTGTGCATAGACCTGCTTGGAATCTTCCCGAGTTGCATTTTTAAAAAAGAAAGGCTCGGCGGCATAGTTAAAAGCAGTGATGAACAAACTCATCAAAACTGCCAGCTTTACATTCGCATTATAAATCCCCACCAAATTATCAACATCAACTAGGAGCCATTTTTTTAAAAAAATTCTATCCAACTGCCGATTGATAACGCCTGCCAAACCTACCAAAATCAGAGGGGAAGCATAACGCAACATTCGTTGCCATAGCGCAACATCAAATTGCCATTTGTATTTAAAAAAGTCTTTGAAGAGGATGAGGAAAACGGCTGCGCTCGCCATCACGTTGGCAGAAAAAAATAAATCCAAGCGATTGTCACCCGTATAAATTTTCGAAAAAAACGAATACCCATTTTTAATTAAATAAGGACATCCCTCCAAAAAGAAAATCAATAACGAAATATTAATTAGCACATTTAAAATCTTAATCACCGCAAATCGAACGGCGCGACTTTCTAATCGAAGCCTCGCAAAAAACAAAGCAGCCAAAGCATCAAACGCTGAAATGAGCGCAAACCACTTGACGAATTTGGCTCCTTCGGGTTCGTTCAAAAAGTTTGCGACCTCCTGAGAAAAGAAAAACAATACACTTACAAATATCACGGAAGTTACCAAAAGTGAAATGGCAGCAGTACTGAATACCTTATCCTTTTGCCCTACCTCACTACCAAATCGAAATAGCGTCGTCTCCATCCCGTAAGTAAAAAAAACCATCAAGAATGCAGCAAAAGCAAACATGACCCCCTGCGTACCGTATTCTCCCGTTCCGAAAACACTCGTCAAATAAGGGGTCAGCGAAAAAATCAACACCCTAGGAAGCACACTTCCTAGACCATAAATCACCGTTTCACCCGCAAACTTTTTTAGCAATGCCATCCGTTTTTTATTTTTCCAAGCTGCAATTTTATATATTTTATTTTACAAAGTATTTATTCGTCAAAATAAAAAATAGTAACTTCGCCCCCCGAAATTTTAGGCTATTCAAAGATACCGTATCAATTGCCTTGATTGTTCCAACCGTATCGCTTTAAAGTGTTTCCAGAAATTAGTACAACCACTAAAAACTAACTAATGATTAACGTCAATCTGTTAAAGAAAATATGCGTAACTCCCGGTGCACCCGGCTACGAGCAGCGAATCCGAGAATTGGTCATCAAGGAAGTGACGCCGCTAGTGGACGAAGTTTCCATTGATCCGATGGGAAGTGTCATTGCCTTAAAAAAAGGTAAAAGCGATAAGCGCGTGATGGTAGCTGCTCATATTGACGAGATTGGATTCATGGTCTCTCACATTGACGATAAGGGATTTATCAGGTTCGATACGCTCGGTGGTTTTGATCCCAAGACACTTACTTCACAGCGGGTCATCATCCACGGAAAAAAAGACGTCCTAGGTGTCATGGGGTGCAAACCCATCCACTTGATGCGCCCCGAAGAACGCTCCAAGCAGATTCCCATTAGTGAATATTTTATTGATACCGGGATGCCCAAAAAAGAGGTAGAAAAAATTATTTCCGTAGGAGATTCTATCACCCGTGAGCGGGAATTAATTGAGATGGGCAACTGCGTTAATAGTAAATCCTTGGATAATCGAGTCTCCGTTTTTATATTGTTAGAAACTCTACGGAAGTTGAAAAATAAAAAAATCCCCTACGATCTTTACGCTGCTTTCACAGTTCAAGAAGAGGTCGGATTGCGGGGAGCTATTTCTTCGGCTCACCATATCAATCCTGATTTTGGATTTGCTTTGGATGTGACGATTGCCTTCGATGTACCTAGTGCGCAGGCCCACGAGATGGTCACTCGGCTTGGAGATGGTGCAGCTATCAAGATCAAAGATGGTTCGGTGATTTCGGATTACCGTATGGTCAGCTACATGAAAACTACCGCCAAAAAACATAAAGTCAAATGGCAACCCGAAGTACTTCCTGCGGGAGGAACGGATGCTGGTGGCATTCAAAAATACGGAAAGAAGGGGGCGATTACGGGAGCTATTTCTATTCCCACTCGGTACATTCATCAGACCATCGAAATGGCACACAAGGCGGATGTGGCTGAGTGTGTGAGTCTGCTTTCTGCTTGCATTACGGATTTGGACAAATACGATTGGAGTTTTAAATAAATGGGAGACGATAGACGGTGAACGTTGTTTGTTGGAAAGAAGGGAAAGGCTTTCAACCTTTTCGAGAAAGATGTTATCTTCGTTGGGGATAACATCTTTTTTATTTTTTAAAAATCAAAACCTATGTGGACAGAAGCAGATAACAAACTACAAGCAACATTTAAGTTTAAAGATTTTATGGAAGCGTTCGGATTTATGACTGAGGTAGCTTTCCACGCCGAAAAACAAAATCATCATCCCAACTGGAGTAACGTCTGGAATACCGTAGAAATCCAACTCACTACCCACGATGAAGGCAACACGGTTACAGATAAAGATCGAAAACTGGCGGAGGCGATTGATGGGGTTTATAAAAAGTACATAGCGTAATGAGGAAAAAAGCTATCTGATAAAACGTAATCACGTATCTAATAAACAATAATTTAAGATTCAACCTAGTTCAGTTATGTACTACAGAAGAAAACTTTTATTAGCATCCTTAGAAATATTTCAGAAGCCTCTTTCTAATACCCAACTCCACAAATACATATTTTTAATTACTCGACTTCAAAAAAAACCTGCGTTTGACTTTGTTCCTTACCGCTTCGGAAGTTATTCCTTTCAGATGAACTCGGATTTAAAAACAATGGTCAAATACGATCAGATTCAGGTAGATAATTCGGGAAAAAATAAAAACTGGAAAAAGATAGATTCCAATTCTTACATTCATTCTCTAAAAAAAGAGGATCAGGAAATTGTCCTATCTGTTTATAAAAAGTTTGGAAATTTTTCGCTGAGCGATTTAATTCGATTTACTTATTTAGAATATCCATTTTATGCAGTAAATAGTGAGATCGTCGAAAGCATACTAACCGAGGAAGAAAGCATAAAAATTTACTCAGAGAAAAAAAAATTAAAGCAAGACATCGTAACACTTTTTACCATAGGATATGAAGGTATTTCTCTGGAAACATATCTCAAAAAATTATTGGTTAATGATGTTAAACTTTTGTGCGATGTTCGCAAAAATCCAATAAGCATGAAAAATGGTTTTTCAAAAAACCAACTAAGAAATGCTTGTGAAAAGCTGAATATTAATTACTTTCATATTCCAAATCTTGGAATTAAATCATCAAAAAGAAAAGAATTAAAGTCAATTAGTGATTATAAAATACTATTTGATGATTATGAGAAAACTGTTTTAAATCAATCCGCAAACGAGCTTGAGAAGCTACAAAGTTTAATTCGGAAGTATAGTAGAATTGCTCTAACCTGTTTTGAAGCTACTCCCTGCATGTGTCATCGAGGTAGGATAACAGATTTCTTGAAAAAAAATAAAACTTGGGAAATCCCAATCAAACATCTGTAATTAAATCTTCGAGATAATGCCACGAAAAAAAGTTCTCATTACCGTAACCACTTATCCGCTTCCCTCCCGAACCTACGATGAATTAGTTTGTACCGCAGGAGTCCTAGAAAATGGAGAATGGATTAGAATTTATCCAGTACCATTTCGAATGTTAACATTTAGAAAATATCAATGGATTGAAATTGATTTAAAAAAGCGTAAAAAGCAGGAATTTAGACCAGAAAGCTACTCACCCGTTAATCCTGACTTGTCTGATATTAAGAAAGGAGAACTTATTAAAACTCAGGGAAATTGGGCGAAAAGAAAAGAGTATTGTCTGACAAATGTTTACACATCAATTGATGAACTCATTGCAGATTCGAGAGCACCAACCAATAAATCTCTAGCAACATTTAAACCTACAAAAGTCAAAAAGTTAATCATTGAAGAAGGAGATCGAGAGTGGAAAAAAGCATGGACGGAGGCTAGAAAACAATTAGATATGTTTGCAATGAATGATGATGACAAAAAGGTTAGAGATACAATCATTGATAAGATACCCTACAAATTCAAGTATCATTTTGTGGATAGCGATGGGAAAGACAGAAAGCTAATGATTGAGGATTGGGAAATAGGAGCACTTTATAGAAATTGTTTAAAAAATGCCCAAGGAGATGAAAAGATTGCTCTTGATAAAGTAAGAGAAAAATACGAAGATGAATTTATCAAGAAAAAAGACCAATATTTCTTTTTGGGAACAACATATCAAAATCATTTAAAAAGGTACACTAATCCATTTGTTATTATTGGCGTCTTTTATCCGAAGAAAGAAAAACAACTTAGACTTTTCTAACATGAACATACCATCCAAACTCCCCAACGTCGGCACTACCATCTTCACAGTCATGTCCGCTTTGGCAAAAGAGCACAAGGCTATCAATCTTTCCCAAGGTTTTCCAAACTACGACTGTGCTCCCGAACTGAAGCAATTGGTTAATAAATATTTACAAAATAACTTCAATCAATATGCTCCGATGGGCGGTGCAAATGTCTTGTTAGAAAAGCTAGCACAAAAGATTGAAAAACTTTACGGAGCGGTGCTCAATCCTCAATCTGAGATTACAATTACCGCAGGAGCGACCCAGGCATTATTCACAGCGATCACCACTTTCGTGAGAGCGGGAGATGAAGTTATCTTGATCGAACCTGCCTATGATTCTTACGGCCCTTCGGTAGAAGTCTGTGGAGGTATTGTCGTTCCTTACGAGCTGAAAGCACCAGATTTTAAAATAGATTGGGAAAAATTAAAAAGCTTAATCACCTCCAAGACCCGAATGTTTATCATCAATACTCCGCACAATCCAACGGGGACAATTTTGAGCGATGAAGATTTGAAAATGGTCGAACGCATCGCCGAGGAAAATGATCTTATTGTGTTGAGCGATGAAGTTTATGAGCATTTAATTTTTGACGATGAGCTACACCAAAGTGTACTTCGGTTTCCAAAATTATTTCAACGTAGCGTTGCCGTTTATTCTTTTGGAAAAACATTTCACAGTACGGGTTGGAAGATAGGCTATTGTGTTGCCCCCGAACATTTGATGAAGGAATTTCGGAAGGTTCATCAGTTCAATGTTTTTAGCGTCAATTCATTTGTGCAACACGCCATTGCTGAGTATTTGGAAGATGATTCGACGTACCTGTCACTTCCTCATTTTTACCAACAAAAGCGAGATTATTTTTTGGAAAAAATTGAGCACTCAAAATTTCGGCCGATACCCTGCAAAGGCACTTACTTCCAGTTGGTGGATTACTCCGAAATTAGTGCCGAACCCGAAGTGGCATTTGCTAAGCGGATGACTAAGGAATTTGGCGTTGCGGTCATTCCCGTTTCGGCATTTTACACCAAAAAAATCAACCAAAAAGTGGTACGGGTTTGCTTCGCTAAAACGGAAAACCTACTCGCCGAAGCGGCCGATTTGCTCTGTAAAATTTAGTCGTATTTTTTTATGAAAAATATCACCATCCTCACAAGTTCTCCTCCGGCAACAGCAGCAACGCTAAGTGCTTTCGAAGCAAAACACAACATCCAATTGCCTACAGCGTACAAAAAATTCCTAATGGAGATGAATCCTCGCACCATCAAGGAACAGGTTTTCCAGAAGGAACATCGAGAATTTTGGATACACAGATTTTTTGCCTTCGATAAGGGATATGAACTTTCTTTCCAAAGCACCTATCAGGCTATGGAAGCGCATTTTGAAAATAAGTATATCGCTTTTGCGCTCGATCCTGGAAGTTGGATGTTTGTCATTTCTATAAAAAAAGAAGACTACGGTCAAGTTTATTTTTGTAGGATGGACGAGGAGTTGGAGGAGGCGTTGACTTTTTTGGCAGATGATTTTGAGTCATTTTTGGAGGGACTATTTATTTTTGCACGATAACCGATTAATCCATCTAAGGAATGGTTCAATAATAACTTTACATTTTCTACTTGTTCTTTTTCCTTTCTGCTGCGTTGATCCCGAGTACTCGGGACGCCGATGCCCCGCATCGCCTACGTTTTTCGCCTTGCATAAAGAAAAAATAACTGCGCAT
>JBCCJE010000265.1:0-6967 GCA_039027925.1 Bacteroidota bacterium | reverse complement strand
TCTACCTATTTTTAATCTTAATAATCAATTGCCTATGAAACTAATAATGCTAATCGCCTCCATGTTTTCATTCTTCTCGGTGACCTTTGCCCAGTTTACTTATGAACATTTAGAATTGGATACCGCTGGTGCCTACCAATTCAAAGACCTCAAAATTATTCCTATACGCGCCAAACCAAGTTTTGCACAAGCCAACGAACAAGCCGCCAGTTTGAACAATGCCATGAGCTTGCGACAGGCACTCGCCACTAACCAAGCTGCCGTCATGGAACGCACCAACCGCAAGGGACGTATTCGGCAGACCGTGAACACGCTGAGCTTCGAAAACTTTTCGGATCAACCCATTTTTTTGATGTCGGGTGAGGTCATTACGGGAGGTATGCAGGATCGGGTGATTGCTCGGGACATGGTGGTGCCGCCCCGTAGTGGTCGAGTGGACATCCCCGTATTTTGTGTGGAGAAAGGACGGTGGACAAGCAAGACTAAGAAAGATAAATTTCAAAATTACCACGAGGCTAGTATGCACCTTCGGCAAGTGATTGATCAGGAGCAAAACCAAAAAGCGGTGTGGAAAGAAATTGCGAAAGAAAATCGCCGCGACCGTATCCGCACCAATACGGAGGCCTACACCGCCCACGCCAACTCGCCAGAGTACATCCAACGAGAAAATGACTACTTGACATTTTTCAACGAAAAATTTATGGAAAAAGAGAATATTGTCGGTATTGTGGGTGTCACGGGCGGTGTGGTGATGGGTTGCGATATCTTTGTTTCGCCCGACCTGTTTTACCGAGAGTACAATAATCTTATCTATGCGTACATTGATGAAGCCCTTACCTTCGGTATGCCTGTGACCATGACCAATAAGCAAGTAAAACAATACGTGGACAATTTACTTACCAACAGCGTGATGCAGGAACGCTTCGTACGGCAGAATGGTAAAATGTTCAAGCAGGGCGATCAGATCATCCACATCACTACGTACTAATTTTCGATTCGCCATGAGATCGTTACTACTTTGTTTGTTGGGCACTTTGTCTTTGCCTTTGTTGGCGCAGACTACTTCCATTAAGGAAAACTTGGGACAAACCGTCAATACGGTGGAAGATCAAATTTTACCCGTATGCTCGCTGGACGGGCAGACGCTTTATTTTAGTGAAAACACCGCTAATGGCAGTTACGAAATTTGGTGGAGCCAACGTGATCCAGAAGGCAACTGGCAGCCCAAGCAAAGAGCTAAAGACTTGAATCTGCCTACTGACGGCAGCAAGTACGTATTCGCTCAGGTGGAAAATGATTTACTACTCGTCAACGGCTGGTTTGAGCAGACGAGTAGCGGTTGGGTGCAATCCAAAGGATTATCGTGGTACATGCTTAACCAAAAACGATTTGTAAAATTGGACATTCCTGATTTGCAAACTAGAGCTAAGGGGCGTTTTGTCAACGCATTTGTTCATCGCACTACCAAAACGTTGTTGCTGAGCTACGCTGAAAACAAACAGAAAAATATCTACGTGTGCCAACCCGAAAACCCGCAAGCTACGTGGACGAAACTGCGCTGGCAATCCCCCGAACGCTTGCCAGCCCCGCTCAACTCCGAATATGATGACACGACACCATTTTTAGATTCGGATGGTAAGACGCTGTATTTTGCGAGTAATCGTCCCGGAGGATATGGCTACGAAGACATTTACCGATCTCGTCGGCTCGATGAATCTTGGACAAACTGGTCTTCGCCCGAAAATCTGGGCTTTGGCGTAAACAGTAACTACGCAGAGATTTACTACTGCGTATCGCCGTTGCGTGATTTTACCTACTTTGTTTCTTACAAATATTCCTATGGATCAGGTGATATTTTTCGCCTACGCACCGACTCCTCCCAACGGCCAGCAGCTACCGAGCCTGAGCCTATTCGGGATACGGTGGAAGTAACTGAACTAAGCGTAGAACAATATGCTATCGAGCTTGAGCCTATTCGGGACACGGTGGAAGTAACTGAACTAAGTGTAGAACAATATAAGTCCAACAACTTGGTATTCCTGATGGATCGTTCGGGTTCGATGAAGTCCTCCCGCAAGCTACCGCTACTCAAGTTGGCGCTGAAGCGATTGATCGGCGAGCTGCGTGACATTGATCGGCTTACCTTGATGAGTTTTGCTGATTCGGCCATCATTCATTTTTCGACACAAGGCGTAACACAAAAAGACAGCCTTTACCAATTGATTGATAGCTTCGTGGCTACTGGAAAAACCAAAGCTAACAAAGGGCTACAACTGGCCTACGACTACACGGAACGAAACTTTATTGACGACGGTAACAACGAAATCATCTTAGTGACCGATGGACTATTCAGCTTATCGCCGCAAGATCGCCGACGTATCAAGGGCAACCGTAGCATCGTACTTTCGGTTGTCGGTCTGGGCAACGATGCTAACGCCATCGGTAATCTGCGAAAGTTAGCAGCAAAAGCCAACGGTAGTTTTATCCACATCAAAAGGGCTGAAACGGATACCGAGGCGTTGTTAGAGGAAGTGAAAACTCGTTCGCGGTGGTGAATGGGTGGTACATTAGGAGGGATAATTTGTTCTAGTTCACATAACTTGTACATTATTTAAATTGGATTTTTTTAGAAGATTCAAAATTCATTTTTGTAGCTACATGCTGCCCCTACCTCTTTGGGTCGTGCATGTTTGAGTTATATAAAGTTGAATATAGATATCTTAATCACTCAACAAATCCGACCTCATACCAAAAAATCTTCACTTAACTGTTCCAGATAAACGAAACCCCAATGCATCGCATCTTGAGGATTTTTCGCAAGCGTCATCACCTCAAAGATATTTGAAACATTCATTTGTTGGAGGTCAGTTTTCGATAAATTATTTTCACCTACAAATAATGTAAGTGGCTTGTTATGTTTTTTACAAAGTTGAGCAATACCCTGAACGACCTTTCCTCGTAGCGACTGCGCATCTAATTTTCCCTCTCCACTTACTACGTGATCTGCGGCTATGATTTGTTTTTCTAACTCGGTAAGTTGCGCAATGGTTTCGAATCCTTTTTTCAAATCCGCATTCAATAATCCAACTAAACCACCTCCGATACCTCCCGCCGCTCCTGCGCCGAGCAACTGACTCACATCCCAATCGTATTCTTTTTTTAAAATGGAATTAAAATGAACTAAGCCCTGATCTAATTCCTCCACTTGAATTTTTGATGCCCCTTTTTGCGGAGCGTAAACGTAGGCTGCTCCGTCTTTTCCAAAGAAAGGGTTATTGACATCACACAGCAAATGGAACTCGATTTTGTGTAATGGCAAATTCGACTTTCTTTGGATGAATTTGATCTTGGATAAATTCAAGCCAATGGGAGCACACCGATTTTTTTTGTAATCAAAAAACTCAAATCCAAGTGCCGAAGCTATCCCAATGCCAGCATCGTTGGTCGCACTTCCGCCCAAGAACAAGTAAATTTTTTGAAACCCTTTTTGGATGGCGTCAGCTATCAGCAGCCCCGTTCCTCGCGATGAAGTAAGCATGGGATTTCTTTCCCTTGCTTTCAGTAAAACTAACCCACTTGCACTAGCCACCTCAAGGAACGCCACCTCCGAAGAAGTGTAGTAATTGGCTTTCATCTCCCTACCTAATGGATCAACGGTCGGGACAGTCTGCTTCGATAAATCCAAGTGAGTAGATAAAACCTCCAACGAACCATCTCCGCCGTCAGCCATCGGGTGAACAATGATTTCCAAATTTTTTCCACTCTTGATCAAACCGCTTTTGATGGCTTCGCCAACTTCGGATGCGGATAAAGAACCTTTAAATTTATCGGGAGCAATTAGAATTTTCATTTCGAAGGAGTTGAGTTACTTTGGCATTTAACAATACGATTTTTTAACTGTTGTTTTTTGTAGAGAGAAGAGGGAGGAGAGAATAGAGAGGAGGAAGCATTCAAATCTTTTGGAATGATTTTCCTCAGCTACGCCACCTCTAGTTACCTAGCAAAAATCTAATTTCGCAATAACAATACAAATTAAAAATGAAAGAAATAAAACCAGCAGCTACGATCATGCTTGCGAGGGACTACGAAGGGAGGTTACAAGTCCTACTGCTGCGCAGGAATAGAGCTTTAAAATTTGCGGGTGGTCTTTGGGTTTTCCCCGGTGGAAAAATTGATAAAAATGAACTGGAAGCAAGTGCCACAGAACGAGAGGCGGCTCTCACGGCGGCGGTCAGAGAAACTATGGAGGAAGCGAATATTAAAATGTCAAAAGATGATTTGATTTTCTTTAGCCATTGGACGACGCCAGCCATTGAACCCCGAAGATTTGCTACTTGGTTTTTCTTTGGCGCATTTGAGCAACAAAATGTCAAAGTAACCATAGATGACGGAGAAATAAAAGCCTACCGATGGCTACATCCGCAGGAGGCCCTCGATGCCCTCCAACGGGGCGAACTCGCCATGCTACCACCTACCTTGATTAGTCTCCAAATCATCCGTAAATGCAATACTACAAAAGAGGCCAAAGCGAAAATTCAATCTATCGAACCTGCATTTATTTTACCAGTACTCCGACCACAGGGGAGTAAGATGATCTGTATGTACGAAGGGGATGCTGGATACGTGACGGGAAATCCTAATGAAGTGGGAGCAAGACATCGGCTGACGATTGATATGGCGAAGGGCGATTTTTTGTTTGAGTACCAAGATTGTGAGGATTTTCCTCCCGTGAATGCAGGGATGCACTTACCCTTATAGTCTGACTTCCTGTCAGCCTATAAATTCGCAAACACATAATTCATAGGCTGACAGCAAGTCAGACTATGAGAGTGATATTCAAAGATACCCCTGCCCCTTGTAAGCGATCATGCCTACCATTTCTTTGATGAGCATTTCCCATCGCTTGATCGTCTCAGAATTGGGGATGATGAGAGCGGCGGGTACCAAGCGATTTTCTTCACTAATAAAATCTACCGAAAAAGGCGTATAGTCCAAGTCCACCCGATCAAAGCAGCCCATTGATCTCCTCATGTGCCAAGCGGAGGTAATCAGTAGGCACGAAGCATCGGGATAGTCTTTAGCTATGATTTCTTTGGTAAATAGCGCATTCTCGAAAGTATTTTTAGAGTTGGGTTCCACGATGATGTCTGCTTCGGGCACACCTAAGGTCAGCAGCAATTCTTTGGTTAGGATGGCTTCACTTTTTTGAGTACCAAACATAAACCCCGATCCGCCCGATAACAAGAATTTTTTAAATTTTCCTTTTTTATACAATTCGTAGGTTTGAAAAAACCTAGCCCCTCTTTCGTTAAAATTGTGCCGATCGTGATCGGGTTGGGCAAAGAAGTTAGAGTAACCGCCCAGTAGGATTCCAATATCGTACGGGGCTTCTATTTGGTCTGCTGTAATCGTGTTGACCTCCCACAAATTGATAAACACATTAAAAATAAAATGATTGGTAAAAAACAGACCTGCACAAATGGAGAAAATCAATGTTCTTTTTTTCCAAAGTCCATTTTTTCCAAAAAGCGTGTAGAGCAATGGAAATAAAATCCAGTTGATGGGTTGGATTAAAAAATACAAAACTTTGGAAAGGATGAAGAACATTTCTATTCAGAACTTATATTTCGAGTAACTAGATTTCATGAAATCTTAAAATTGGGGACCACCTAACAATCGTTCTACGAGGAACTGAGCTAGTTCAGGTTTTAAGACAAATAAAATGACAGAGATACTGACGTACCCAAAAATTGCTCCCCAGATGTGGGCGTCATGCGCAATGTTTCCTCTTCCCTTTTTTCCCATATAAGATTCGTAAAACATATAGACGACTCCAAAAACTACGTAAGGCATGGGTATCGCTAACATAAGATATAAGGTGGACCAGGGCCAAATAAAGATAGACGCAAAGAGGATTCCCGAAACTCCTCCCGATGCTCCAAGCGCAGAATAATATTGATTGTTTTTATGCTTGATATAAAGGGGTAGCGAACCAATAATGATAGCACCCAGATAAACCAATAAAAAAATCCCACGACCTTGCAATCCCCCAAATTGTCCCATACAAAATCGTTCGAGGTTTTCTCCAAATTGCCACAGCACAAACATATTGATACCTAAGTGCCAGCCATCATTATGCAAAAAACCAGATGTCAAGAATCTGTACCATTGGCCAAATTCGTGAACGGAAGCTGGATGAAATAAAAACTTGCTCCGAAGTCCATTATCATTAAATCCTTGGTAGGAAAAGATACAGGTAAAAATGACGATTACTAGGGTAAGGGAAATCATTGTAAATGTTTTGTTATGAATATATCATTGCTAGGTATGATGATACGGTTCGTGATTTAAAATGGTCATCGCTCGGTAAAACTGTTCTACGAAAAAAAGTCGAACCATCTGATGCGAAAAAGTCATGGCAGAAAGGGCGATCTTTTGTTGCGAACGATCGTACACTATCTCCGAAAAACCGTAAGCACCACCCACTAGAAAGATAATCCTCTTGGCAGAGTGTTGGAGCTTTTGATTGATCCAATTTGCAAATTTTTCGGAGGTAAATGTTTTACCTTTTTCGTCCAACAAAATTAACAAGTCCCCTTTTTCTACTTTTTCCAAAATCAATTTGCCTTCTTTTTCTTTCAACTGATCGGACGTTAAGTTTTTCGCATTTTTAATATCGGGTAAAATGACCATTTGGAAGGGTACGTATTTTCGCAACCGCTTTTCGTAAATTTCCATCCCTTCTTTAAGGTAGGAAAATTGAGTTTTTCCCACTACCCAAAATTCTATTTTCATATCAGATTAAACCAAAAAGTTTTGTTTCGACGATCAAATAAAGATTAGCTCGAAGTACCTTACCTTATGAGGATTTTTTTACCCAATTAATCAATAAGGAATGGTTCAATAATAAATTTACATTTTCTACTTCCTCTTTTTCCTTTCTGCTGCGTTGAAAAGCCTCGCCGAT
>JBCCJE010000264.1:0-6972 GCA_039027925.1 Bacteroidota bacterium | reverse complement strand
TTTATTATTGTACCGTTCCTTAATTTAAATATTAAAAAAAGATTGATGAACATGAAAAAATTACTTTTGCCTTTGCTACTGCTTTTTGCATTAGCTATTTCAAAAATCAATGCGCAATCGGCAGGATGGTGTCACCTTTCACACGAGACTAAAGCGGACATGAAAGATCGGCTTTTTCACAACCGCGCTCAACTTCAGAATGCTGCCATTGTGAGATCGGGAGTGATGTGGCTGCCTATCAAGATTCACATTGTTAGAGATAGCGACGGAACAAACGGTATCGTACAATCCAGAATATTTGATATGATGTGTGCGCTCAACGAAGATTTCTTAGATCAGGATATTCAGTTTTTTGTATCAGGCAATTTTAATTTTATTGATAACTCCTCCATCAATACCAACCAAAATACCAATGCTGCCTTCAATCGCTTTTTGGATGATAAGGTCTCTACGGCGATCAATTTGTTTCTAGTAGAATCCATACCAAGTGGGTCAACGGGGGGAACTACGCTTGCCTACTATTTGGGTGCACAATTTGATTGGTTGGTTTCTCGTAAGGATCAGATCAACAGTACATCCGAAACTATCACCCATGAGATGGGGCATTACTTCACGCTCGATCACCCCTTCAATGGTTGGGACGATCAGTTTTATGATGAAGCTACATTCGGAAATCCTGCACCTGCTATTTCTCCGGATGGCATTCCCACAGAATTACAAAATGGAAGTAACTGCTTGACGGCTGGAGATTACATTTGCGACACTCCGCCTAGTTATAATATTAGCTGGCCCAACTGTAATTATACAGGAGGTATCCAAGATCCCAATGGAACGCCAATAGATCCTGATGAAACCAATATTATGGATTATTTTATTGGGTGTGCCGAAAGTTTTACTAATCAACAAAAAGTATTGATTGAAGCGGATATGATGGCGAGGACTTATCTGCACACCAATCTTGATCCCGATGTGTCGCCAATTGCCGAAGCACCCAGTCTGGTGTATCCCATCAACGACGAAGAAACGTTTGCCTACAACTCCATTACTTTCGAATGGGATGCGGTGCCGACTGCTACCGAATATTTGATCGAGATAGACCGCTTCGGTACTTTTACTTTTAATCCTTTTTTTAAAATCGTAACGGGAACATCGGCGACCATCACGGATATTTTTGAACCTAATAAAATATACTATTGGAGGATCAAGCCCATCAAAGATGGATACTACTGCGCGCCCATTTCTTCGCTGGGCAAGTTCGAATCAGGCGATCAAATCACCTCCGTTAATGATCCTAAGGAGGTATTGAATTTTAACATCTCTCCAAATCCCGTGACTACTGAGCAAACTTTAAATATCAATGTCGAAACTAATCAAACATTCGATGCCAATATTCACCTTTACAGTCTGTCGGGACAAAGGGTAAAGTCTATCTCCCAAGATTTCGCTTTTGGCAATACCAGCATCGAACTTTCCGTCAATGATCTGACCGAAGGACTGTACATCCTTTCCATCGAAACTGCTACTGGAGTTTTGAATGAAAAGATAGTGGTCACTCGGTAGTTTTTTTGGAGGGTATTATTTGAAAGCCTGGGGTTGTGTAAAAGGTCTCCAGGCATCATTTTATTGTTCGATTAGAATCAAGGGCGGCTCGGTCGTCTCCACAAGCTCTGAAAAAAGGACAACCTTGACAGGATTCGCATTCATAAATTTTCAGTTGTCTTTGATAGCCGTTGCGAGTCCTTCTAGTTTCATATACTTTAAAGACTAACGTCAACCATCCTCTCATGGGATCAACAGCGAGCTATCTCCGTAGCTCAAAAACCGATAATCATTATCCAACGCCGCTTGATATACCTTTCGCCAGTCTGCTCCGATAAAAGCAGCAATCAAAAGAATAAGCGTAGAGTTAGGCATATGATAATTAGTGATGAGTCCATCGCACATTCTAAAGGTGTAGCCCGGATAAAGAAAAATCTCTGTTTGCCCACCCAGTTGCTTTAGTTTTTGCTTATCCATGTAGGTCAATACGTTGTGCAGGGCTACCTGACGATCTATCGCTTCCATCTCGTATGGGTCTTCTTTTCGGATGTAAAAGTCTTGTTTTTTGTGGTGGAGTCTTACCCCAAACCAATAGAGGCTCTCTAGCGTACGCATGGACGTAGTGCCCACAGCGATGGTGGGGGCGGAGGAGTACAAAGACTCTACGGTAGCTCTACGTATCCAAATTTGCTCATTGTGCATGGGGTGTTGAGTGATGTCCTCCGTTTTGATAGGCTGAAAAGTACCCGCCGAAACGTGAAGGGTCACGTACTGCGTACGGATGCCTTTGGCGACTAGTTCTTCCATAATCTTATCCGTAAAATGTAATCCAGCGGTAGGCGCAGCCACCGCACCATCTATTTTGGAGTAAACGGTTTGGTAGCGATCCCTGTCGTCCTGTTCTACCTCGCGTTGGAGATAGGGTGGTAGAGGAATTTTACCAATCTCCTTAAGTAATTGGCTAAAAGTCATTCCCTTCCACTCAAAAGTCACTTCGTCCGCACTAGTTCGCGTGGCTTTGAGTGCTACTGATTGGTGAGTCAGCGCAGTACCCTGCTTCCATTTTTTGGCATTCCCGATCATGCATTTCCAAGTACAGCGCTGCTCGCTCATCATCACTTGCTCGTGAGCGGTGGAGGGTAGCAATGGCTCCAGCAAAAATATTTCAATCCGAGCACCCGTAGCTTTGTAGAGGATGATTCTAGCTGGAATCACTTTGGTATCGTTGAATACTAGGGTTGCCGTTGGAGGTATCTGATCCACGATGCTACCAAAGTGATAATGCTGAATATTCCCTTGGCGGTAAACCAACAACTTGGAAGTCCCTCTTTCCTTAGGAGGATGCTTGGCAATACGTGATTCGGGGAGTTCGTAATGGAAGTCATCTAATCGTAGATTATTATTCATGTGCTAGTACTTGTTGAACTAATTGTTTTGATGCGCAAAAATTATTTCTTGATAGGGTAGTAGCTCGAATCCGTTGATTTAATCATTGGATACTTTGTAGCCCCACAAATTAGAAATTAATATTTTCGAGATTTCGAAGTAGTTGAACCCACCACCCTTGATTGGTTACAAAAAAGTGATACCGTACTTTTTCGCAATGTCGGAGGTTTCAGCATCGTTGGCTTTGACTTTTGCTGCTTTCATTGCTCGAAAAAAAAGTTCAAAATTTTTACCCGGTATGACGTAGTTCAAAACCCTAGCAGTTTTTTCACCGTGGGTCTTGATACCATGTTGGATGCCTCTTGGTAGGTAGATAATATCTCCTGCTTTGCCCATTAGTGTTTTTTCGCCGAGCACAAGTTGGACTTCCCCTTCGAGTACGTGAAATATTTCATCTTCATTTTGGTGTACGTGAACGGGTACGCTGCTACCCTTGGGCATGATTCCTTCTACCAAATAAATATCGCCATCTGTCTCCTTAGAGCTAAGAATGATTTGGCGTTCTTCGCCGCTTGTGGGATTTTGCTGATTATTTATGGAAGTGATTTTTGGTTGTTTCATTTTTTTGTTTTTGCGCAAGCTCTTAGGTATGAATATTCTGTTCTGACTTTATGGAGCTTGCTAGTGGATAGCTATTTTTTATTCATCGCAATTTCCCAACTCCTCATCGCCCATGCGGTCATTTTATCTTTGTCCTCTAGGATAGAGGGAGGCACTTCGTAGTAGGGCATTCCCTTTCCTTTTTTGGCATCTTTTGGAAAAGGTTGTTCCATACCGTAGTGCTCAAATTCAGATTTGATTTCATCATTTACTTTAAGACAAAATTTTCCGTAGATGATTCCCGCAAACATTTTTCCTTCTTTAAAAAATCCAATCCCCCCAAACATTTTTTTGTGGGTCAATGCTTCCAAGTCGGAGAGTTGTTCTAAACAATATTGTAAAAGTTCTTCGCTGTAAGCCATTTTCTTGGAGTTAAACGATTTGATGATGGCATCGGTAAAACGTAATAGCTAAAATTATCCATGAATAGCTTCGTAGAAAAAATCACTCAAAGGCTTGGCTGCCCGATAATGATCCATCACGATTTTATCCAACTGCGGATCTAAGATTTTATCAGCAGCAAACAACGCTACCACGTAGAATTGTTTGTTAAAAATTAGCGGCTGATCTTCGGCCGCTTCGGCAAATTCTTTGGGGATACGCTTATTTCTTTCCCCCTGTATTTTTCCCCAAAAGTCTTTAAATTTTTTGGTTTTTAAAATTTTTTTAAATGTGTCGGGTTCGGCGGCGATAGCTTCCCGAATCGCTTGCAGTTGATTTTTGTCGGGCATATAAACGCCGCTGTAAATACCAAATTGCTCACTGCCCATCTCGATATAAATTCCGGGTTTGGAATGATCTTTTCGTCCTCCGGCGGAAATCGCAGCCGAGGCGTTGGTCTTGTAAGGGGTTTTATCTTTAGAAAACCGAATGTCCCGATTGATTCTAAAAATAGCGTCCTTAGGAGTAATGATAATCGAAGGATCAATGACCTGCATCTGGTCAATGAGGAGTTGCACAAAATTCTTAAATGGATTTTTGACGTGTTCCTCGTAACGTTTTTTATTAGCATGAAACCACTCCCTTTCGTTGTGCTGAGTGAGGTCTGCAAAAAATTGGAGATATGCCTTTGTGAAGTGAGCCATTTTTTTAGGAATTAAGAATGATGAATTAAGAATTAAGAATGATGCCTACCCCGAAACCTCGGGGAATTAGCCCAAGTTTCTTATTTAACATCTACGATTTGATAACCCCGTGAAGATGGTAAAGCGGGAGGTAAAGGTTGTTAAAGCCAACTTCCGACCGTGGAGAAGATTTCGGCAATCCCTGCCTCCTATTGCTTTGAGCTTATAAATTATGACGAAAAGAAAGAGTAACAAACATTAGCAGTAGGATGTTTTCCATTTGAAAAAAAGCCTGTACCTATTCTGTTTGATTGCTCTCTTTTCCCTCCTCTCACCTCGGAGAATGCAAGGCAATTTTATTTCCCTCGGTATCCATGAATACTGCAAAGTACCCAATTTCATCAGAAATTTTTGTTTTCTCCATTACTACGTTTCCGCCTGCTTCATTCACCTTGCCGAGTACACCCGCTAAGTCTTCTCCTCCGTTGAGGTAGGGGAGCGTACCTTTGGCGGAAGGTTCGTAGCCCTCTCCCGCACAGATGCCACCGCCTACACTGGTGCTGTCTTGGGTGGCAGGAAGAAAAGCCATTTGGTTATCCATGATATTAGGGTGCTACTTCACTTTTTTGCAAAAATAGGCGCAGCGTACCCCGAACATCTCGAGCAACTAAGGGTAAATCTACTGGAAGCAGACCCCCCGATTTTGGACGATAATATGCTGGATTACTTGGATGTAAAAACCTAGTTAGTAGAAAAATTGGAACAAAAGAACTTTGGACGCTAACTTTTCCTTCCAGAGAGGAGTTTAATGTTAGTGATAGTGGTTGAAAGTTGAGATCAACTTCGAATCTAAAATTTTATTAATAAAACAAAAAAAAGCCTTATTTTTGGGCATTTAAATTTCAAATTTTTCTCTCAACTAAAAATTATAATTATGGCTAGAAGAAATATGTTTGAGAAGTCGAACAATCCAATGTTTAAGGAAAAAGATTTTCAAAATTACAGAAATGCGGGTAGTCAAGTACTCGATGGCGAAATATCGGGTTACGATGTAGCGGGAGAAGTTATGACCATCAACGGTGCGGTGAATAAGACTTTCATCCTCGGTGGGGTAATGTTGATGGCTGCAATATTTGCTTTCATGTTTCCCAATCCCATTTTGATGTGGACTGGTTTTATCGGTATTCCCGTCGTCAGTTTCATTGCGGCGCGTAACAAGGAAAGGTCTCACATTTGGGCGCCTATCTTTTCCATTGCGCTCGGTCTGATGGCTGGTACAGCGTCCTTCGTTTACGGTGGAGTAGCTGGCGGTGTGATCACACAGGCGGTACTGATTACATTTTCCATTCTTTTTGTGATGCTTACTTTGTACAAAACGGGAACGATCAAGGTTACGGAAAAATTCAGAAGTATTGTGTCCGTAGCGGTTGGAGCGATCATGTTGGTTTACCTAGTGGAGTTTGTGTTGTACATGTTTGGAATCGATGTTCCATTCCTACACGAATCCTCTCCGATAGGTATCGGAATCAGCTTGGTCATCATCGGGGTAGCATCTTTGAATCTACTATTGGATTTCGATAATTTTTACAAAGGAGAGCAAATGCGCGCTCCCGAGTACATGGAATGGTATTTCGGAATGGGCTTACTATTCACTTTAGTATGGCTTTATTTAGAAATCATTCGACTCGTCGCCATTTTTGCGGGTAACGACTAACGACCATTTCGTAATAAAAAATAAACAGGGCGTGGCAATTTTGCTGCGCCCTTTTTTATTGGACATCTTCCTGCTGGCGGCGTTGGGAGGATTTGCATTTTTATAAGGAATGGTGCATTAATAAATTTACATTCTATGCGCAGTTATTTTTTCTTTATGCAAGGCGAAAAACGTAGGCGATGCGGGGCATCGGCGTCCCGAGTACTCGGGATCAACGCAGTAGAAAGGAAAAAGAGCAAGTAGAAAATGTAAAGTTATTATTGAACCATTCCTAAGTAGGCATTCTTAAAAACTATTGATAATTTTACTTCCCCAAGTTAAAACCGTACGATAATGATAAAAGTCAAAATGTAGATTGGCTGACTGTTGGTAGGAAGCCAAAGTTTGGTTCAAGGCGTTTTGAAAGGAGAGTGGTGAGTGAGAAATTTAAGAATCACTGATTGTAATGGATTGCGGAGATTATCCTGAGTAATAGCAATAATTGATTCTGATTCACAAGATTTTTGTGCTTATTTTTTGCACATGATTTGAGAGTTGGCAAGATGCCTCTCCCCCGCTGGCGGGGGCTGGGGGGTGGAATTCAAAATAAAATTAAAAAAATCGTGGAGT
>JBCCJE010000263.1:0-6978 GCA_039027925.1 Bacteroidota bacterium | reverse complement strand
TTTATTTATTTGAATCAGATTAGAAAATATGACTACTATCCACCGAAATCATCAAATGAAATATTCTCTTCTGGCACCCCTAATTCATCTAATGTTTTGATAACTGAGGCATTCATCATTGGGGGACCACAGAAGTAGTACTCAATTTCTTCTGGTTCGGGATGATCTTTCAGATACTTGTCATAACAAACACTCATAATGTACCCCTGAAATCCATCTCCATCAGAATCAAGGGTTTCTTTTACTTGCCACTCATCCTCAGGTAGAGGATTATCCAAAGCCACGTAGAAGCGGAAGTTCGGAAATTCCTTTTCGATTTTTCTAAACTCATCGATGTAGAATAACTCTCGTCGAGTACGTCCACCGTACCAGAAAGAAACTTTTCTATCTGTAGTTTTTAACGTGTGAAACAAATGAAACAAGTGAGATCTTAACGGTGCCATTCCTGCTCCACCCCCTATGTAAACCATTTCTTTCTTAGTTGGCTTGATGAAAAACTCACCGTAAGGTCCAGAAACCGTTACTTTATCTCCAGGGTTTCTCGTAAAGATATAAGAAGAACAAACCCCTGGATTAACATTCATCCAATCATTAGCTTTTCTATCCCACGGTGGAGTTGCAATACGAATATTCAGCATCACGATGTTACCCTCCGCAGGGTGATTCGCCATGGAGTAGGCTCTGAATTGCTCTTCGTCATTTACCATTTTTAGTGGCCAGAGGTTGAATTTATCCCATTCGGACTTGTACTTATCTGGCCCAGCAGGATCTTTTGGATTAGGTGAGATGTCAATGTTTTGGTAATCACAAGTAATTACTGGTACGTCAATCTGAATATACCCTCCCGATTCAAAATCAAGAACTTCTCCATCGGGTAATTTCACTACAAACTCTTTAATAAAAGATGCAACATTGTAATTAGAAACTACCTCACATTCCCATTTCTTGATTCCAAAGATTTCCTCTGGAATCCGAATATCCATGTCCTCTCTTACTTTCACCTGACAGGCTAAACGCATATTTTCAGCTACCTCTTTTCGAGATAGGTGGTTCAACTCCGTAGGTAAGACATCCCCACCTCCCTTGTCAATGTGGCATTCACACATTGCGCACGTCCCACCACCACCACAGGCTGAGGGTAGAAAAATATTACTATCTGATAAGGCCCCTAGCAAGGAAGAGCCGGGCTGTACCAGAATCGGATTCTCGGTATCCCCATTCACCACGATTTTGACATTTCCCTGTGGAACTAACTTTTTTCGAGCCTGAATCAGCATAAAGGAGAGTAGCAGAATGATGGCAACGAATACCATCCAAGCAAATCCTAAAGTTTTTAAACTAAAAAGAATAATCATCTTATTGATTTATTTTTTCTGAAAATATATTTGATTTTTTTTTTTAATCGCCTATGTATCTATTATAACAACTGAAAGATAGGTTAGTTTCCTGCGGCGTAAGCCGTAGGATCAATTCCCATCAAGCTCATAAACGCCATTCCCATCAATCCTGTCAGGATGAACGCCATCCCTAATCCACGGAGTGCAGGAGGTACATTCGAGTATCGGATTTTTTCTCGAATAGCTGCCAATGCGATAATAGCAAGAAACCATCCAAATCCTCCCCCTAAACCAAAAGCTACCGTCTCGGTCATGTTGTACTCTCGAGATACCATAAATAAAGAGCCTCCGAGGATGGCACAATTCACCGTTATCAGCGGTAGGAAAATACCTAATGAGTTGTACAGTGCTGGCGAAACCTTCTCCACAATCATTTCTACCAACTGTACCATTGAGGCAATTACCCCAATGAATAATATGAACCTCAGAAAAGTTAAATCTGTTCCGAAGACTCCTGTTTCTCCGAGAAGATAAGTATTAATCAGCCAATTGATAGGCATTGTTACTGCCAAAACGAAGATTACGGCCAAACCTAAACCGAAAGCTGTCTTTACAGTTTTTGAAACGGCAAGGAAAGAACACATTCCTAAGAAGTAGGCTAACACCATATTCTCATAAAATGCTGACTTCATAAATATATTGAAAAAACCTGCGTCCATAATAATGAAAAATTAATAATGAGTAATTGATAATTGTTACTTCATTGCTGATTACGAAATGTCAACCAACTTTGGATTTTTACTTCTCTGCCACCAGATAAAAATTCCTATAAGAAACATCGCTGCGGCGGGCAATACCATCAGGTTATTATTAGCGTACCAACTGAACCAACTCCCTTCGGCCATAGTGTTAATCATGTACTCGGGCGTATTCCCAATAATTTTTAATTCGGCTGGACTACCTGCGAATAACGATCCTTTTCCGAATAATTCTCTAAAGAAAGCCACGACTATTAATATAAAGCCGTATCCCAGGCCATTACCCACACCATCCAAGAAAGATTTCCAAGGCCGGTTAGCCATCGCAAATGCCTCCAAGCGTCCCATCACGATGCAGTTAGTAATAATCAATCCAATAAATACGGAAAGCTGCTTGTACACCTCAAAACTGAATGCTTTCAATACTAACTCTACAACGGTTACTAGGGTGGCTATGATGACTAGCTGTACAATCATCCTCACCTGCTTCGGAATATTATTTCGCAATAAAGAGGTAAACAAACTAGCAAAGGCACATACAAAAACCACCGCTACTGACATCACCAACGATGGAAATACCTGAGTAGTGACCGCCAAAGCAGAACAAATTCCCAGTACCTGAATTGTAATTGGATTGTTATCCATCAACGGATCTGTCAATAATTTCTTTTCCTTTTTCCCAAAAGGGAAGGTCGGCTCTTTTACTTTGACAACATCTTTAACTGTCGTTTCTGCCATGTCATTTTTATTTATAGATGCAAATTAAAAATCGGAGATTCGTATTTTTCTAAAAAACAAAAATCACGAATTTTTAATATTTAATCAAAATTTAGTTATTCTTTAGTTGAGCAAAAATTGGCTGGTAATTGTTAATCCCTTCCACCATCATATCCGTTACCCCATCACAAGTGATAGTTGCTCCAGAAATGGCATCTACTTCATATTCAATATTTTTAGCTCCTCCCTTCATCACTTTGACTCCAAGGATTTGTCCTACCTCACTTAATGTCTTTTTACCCATAAATTGTTTGTACCAGCCAGCATTATCTTTTATCTCCGCTCCGAGACCTGGCGTTTCTCCCTTGTGGTCAAAATAAGCACCAGCTAGGGTATTCATATCTTCCTCGAAGGCGACTGTCCCCCAAATTTTATCCCAAAGCCCTTTTCCGTAAACTGAAATCACGTAGTATTTTTTACCCTCATCTTCATAAACCCATACTGGGAAGGGTCTTTCTTCTACCGGAAGTTTATTGACCTTATCACGGTCTTTTTCTAAATCAATAGCCGTGTAGCCGTCCATCGGATTTCCTTCGTGATCGAAGACCATCCCTTCTACCTTAGCAAATACTTCTTCCACTTTAGCATCATCCCAATCCTTAGGCATATCATCTTTGAATTTAGATTGGATGGCGTTGAGCACTCCTTTTTTGTTAAATAGTGCTTCGTTAGCATCTGCAAGTGGCTTGGTGGCTTCACGCAGGCCTGTCAATCCTACCGCAACAACGGTAGTGATGATCAATATAAATGTAATAACATAATTAGTACTATGCACGTTTTAATCTTTTTGCCATGTTAGCTTCTAACACGTAGTGATCAATAAGCGGAACAAATACATTCATGAACAAGATAGCTAACATCCATCCTTCTGGATAAGCTGGGTTCATAACTCGGATGACTAATCCGACTGCTCCAATAAAAAATCCGTAAATCCATTTTCCCGTATTTGTAGAGGCGGCCGTTACTGGGTCAGTTGCCATAAAGGCCATCGCAAATAAGAAACTTCCCATGTAGTAATGATAATACCATGGAATTTGTAAGTACAACAATTTCTCATTTTCGGAATCTGCCGTAAATCCATTCATCATTAATCCCGCAACTGCCAATCCAATCACACATCCCAGCATCACTCTCCAACTAGCTACTCGCATGGCAATCAATGCTAACGCACCTAAAACGATAAACGGTTTGCTTGTTTCTCCAACGGAACCAGGAATTGTTCCCCAAAACATTTGTGAGGGAGAATATACCTCGGTTACGGCTTCCCATCCACCAGCTTTCGCCAGTCCTAATGGGGTGGCACCTGTCCAACCATCTAACACCGCCATACCACTCTCTCCGAAAGTGCGCCAACCAAAGCCACTAAATATCCAATCAAAAAATCCGTGCGCCCAGCCGTAAACAGCTATCTGCGTTTTGTCCGTTTGGCTTACGTACTCAATACCTGCAACCCATACTTCTCTACCAGAAGTCATCGTATCTCCAGCCATCTCCGTCGGGTAAGCAAAAAAGATAAACGCTCTCGCTAACAAAGCGATATTTAGAATATTCATACCTGTACCACCGAATGCTTCCTTTCCCAAAATCACCGCAAAAGCTACCGCAAAGGCTAACCAAAGTAACGGTACATCTGGTGGCATAATCAATGGAATCAACGCTCCCGACACTAGGAATCCTTCTTCCACCGCATGACCTTTCTTGGCAGCGTACCAAAACTCAATACCTAAGCCAACGAGGTGAGTAACAATAAATATTGGAATAATCTGGATCAGACCGAACGCTATTTTCAAATGAAAAGCATCCAGAAAATCAGGATACATTCCCAAGGCTTGAAAATGCTGATGTCCAATATTTAATGTTCCGAATACATAACATAATTGTAATGCCAATACAACGTGAACCATCAAACGCTTTAAGTACATGACTTCGCGGATATGAACTCCTTCTTTTGTAACTGTATTGGGCGCATACGCAAATGTGAAAAAAGCATCATATGCCGTATGCAAAAATGGAGACTTCTTCTTATCTGGTTCTATCCTCTTTAAAAAATCTAGTAATGCCATCTTGTTTAATTAAAAATTAAGCACGAACAACGAATAATTTTTAATCATATCATTTTTCTAATTATTCATTGCTCATTATCCAATGATTAGTTAATCTATTCTTGCTCGTACATGGAGTTCAATCCTTCTCGTAGGATGCTCTGTAAAGGTTGCTTGGAAGTACAGGCGAACTCACAAAGTGCTACATCTTCCTCTGATAATTCGTAAATACCTAATCCCTCCATTCTTTCAAAGTCATTAGTGATAATGGCCTTCATCAAATGTTGGGGATAAATATCCATAGGCAACATGCTCTCGTATTGTCCTGTAACAACAAACGCACGTTTCTCACCGTGGGTATTTGTATTTGCCTCAAACTTCAAATCGGGATAAAGCGCATTGGGAAAAGTTCCTGAAATAGTGGGTCGAGGTGCTATCGGTATCAGCCATCCAAATAACTCATAATCATCTCCCTCTTCCAGTACCGTTAACTGATCGTCGTAGTAGCCCAAGTGACCTTCCGCTGCGGTTTGCTTGCCCGAAAGGACATCACCCGATACATACCGAACAGATTTCCCGTCTTCTTTTTCTTTCAAATTATCTTTCACTAATCCTGCAACGTTTGCTCCCAAATAAGTGCGGATGTAGTGAGGTTCTGATACTTCTGCCCCAGTCACAGCAATAGTTCTGCTCGCATCAAATCTTCCCTCGGTAAATAACCGACCAATCGTAATAACATCCTGTACACCTAATGTCCACACTTTCGAATTAGAAGAAATAGGATCAATATGATGTATCTGAACTCCTACATTTCCCGCAGGATGCTTTCCGTGAAACCAATGTTTTGATACGCCCATGGCATCCGTAAATGCAGTATGTGGTTTATCATCCTTAGCATTCAATCCCAGATGGACTGGCGCAAATTTTCCCAAAACATCTAAACCTTTCTGAAAAGCCGCTTCATTACCGTCCACCACGTAATTTAAGTTTGGAGCTAAAGGTGCGGAATCAAACGTAGAAACATAAATTCCTTTCGGAGTATCAGCAGCATTTGCTACAATGTTGTAAGGTCTTTGTTGGATAAATGTCCAAGCACCACTTCCCTGTAAAAAACTTACTAAATCCTCTCGACTACAATCCTCCAAATTGGGAGCATCGAAAGACTTGTATTTTATCTCTTTATCTGACAAAATCACCACCTCCGAGATAGACCGTTTAGCCCCTCGATTGATAGCAACGACCTCTCCACTTACTGGCGCCACGTACTGAATATCTGGTCTTTTTTTATCGAAAAAAATCGGATCACCAGCTTTCACCTCATCTCCTACGGCTACTACAACTTTAGGAATCGGAGAGATACCATTAAAGTTTGTCGGTTGTACCGCAAAAGTAGTAACGCCCTCACCAGTACTAACTGACTGCTGCGCCTCACCTTCCAACAGGATGTCATGTCCTCGTTTTAAATAATGAATCTTGCCATCTACAAAATCAGGTTTACTAGAGCCAAACAATTCCTGAAAAGTAGGAAAGATAGAATAGTTCTCGCCGCTTTTGTCAGCACCACTTTCTCTCGCCTCAATTTTCAGCAAATTGTCAGCTACCATAATTACAGCACCCAATACAATGAGTACAGCTATGGCAACTAATGCCATCAAGAGGTAACTCGAACCACCCCCAGATTGAGCAGTAGCTTGGAAAGCAAAACTTAGGAGGAGAAAAAGGAGAAAAAATCGGTTAATCTTACTTCTCAAAATTCTTTTGTTTTGTAGTAAAAAATAGGTTAAGAATAACCAAATATTAAGGTTATTACTGTTGTGTGAAAACACCGCAAATATAAAAACCTTTTAAGTTTTTTGAATGCGTAAGATAGTGTTTCAATTCCAAAATTTTCTATTTAGATGTTGTCTAAATAGAACATTCCATGATTTTTATTGTTTTGTTTTGCTTCTCCAGTTTTTTGATTGTACTTGATCTTTTACTCGGAATCTAAAAATTTGTTTAATTTCAGATTTACAAACACGATTTTCAATGAAAAAAAAATGTCTCGAATGTGGAGATGAATTT
>JBCCJE010000262.1:0-6996 GCA_039027925.1 Bacteroidota bacterium | reverse complement strand
TTCCAACGTATGAGGCGCTAGAATCTCTCTTTGAGAGCTTCCATCCTTTTTGATTCGCTGTGTTTACGTATTATTGCACTGTGCTTCTGAGCTGATGGGGTCGAAAGAGGGGTGAATAGTTTTTTGACTAAAGGCTGCGACGAGGAGGAAATCATCAACGCCATTAAGGCAACTGCCAAACAAGAAAGGTTCTTCTGCAATAAAATTCTCAACTTTATTTTAGAAAAATCATTTGCCAAATCGGATGATGGTACGACTACCCCATTGACTACCCGTGAGATCGAAATCGTTCGCCTGGTGGTCGAAGGCAAAATTGCCAAAGAAATTGCGGATGAGTTAAATTTGAGCACCCACACCATCTACACTCACCGAAAAAATATCAT
The DNA here is from genome assembly GCA_039027925.1 of Bacteroidota bacterium. GTDB lineage: Bacteria > Bacteroidota > Bacteroidia > Chitinophagales > Saprospiraceae > CAJQQY01. Next base: position 6,613 of record JBCCJE010000262.1, on the reverse strand, counting down.
GAACAAATTGGAATTAAAATCTACGTCGGAGCTAGTACTTTACGCCGTCGAAAAAGGTTTTGTAAAATTGTAACTATCGGATTTTTTCACATAAAATCCGATAATTGAATTTCATTTTTTTTTAAGATGTAGATGATATGAATTATTTTATCAATTCGTAAATTCCATCCCACCAGTTATTTATCTACAAAATCATCCCTTCTGCTGACTTCAACTTCATTAGCTTATTTTTTCATAACAATACAATTCCACGTCACATTTTTTCAAGCATCAAAAATCCATTCTTTTCTTGCTAACCTTACATTGAGAACAAATCCCACAAATAGATCACACCATCCTCCCTTTCAGAATCCCTTTAATCTTGAACATATCTTTGATGCTCAGTACGTGCTACTGGGTAGTGTATATTATTCTATGCCTTGAAGCACGGAATACCCGTCTCATAATCTAGGTACACGAAATCGCTTACCTTTTCTGTTCATTCGTCGAGATGTGCAGGAGGTATTCCTCGTGCCCGAGATTATAAGTCAGGCTTTTTTCAACATCCGAAGCCACCCCCTGATGATGTACTTAAATTATTGGTCAACTTAACTTTGAAGATGAAGCATTTTTACACATTTATTCTATCAGGGATATTTTTATTTAAAGGATTTTTAGCGTTGGGGCAGTGCCCGCCAGATGCCAGTATCGGAGTGATTCCGGGGAGTGGTCTTCTGGAAGGTTACGATATTAAAGCCTGTACGAGTGTTCCTAACCACGTTTTAAAAATTTATAACAATTCTTCTACATTTGCTACCAACGAAGGATATATCATAGATTGGGGTACAGGCATCGTCGAAGTTTTTAATAATACGACCTTTCCTACCTCCGATTTTATTTCGCATACTTATACTCAGTTTGGATATTATGACATCAATGTAGTTGTAGTAGGCCCAGGTGGATGCACTACTTCTCAGACTTATACTTTTTATAATGGAGGCAATCCTTCGGTAGGACTTGCCGTACCCGGAAATACTACTGGACTCTGTGCTCCAGCTACTATTACATTTCCAATAACTAACACCGCCAACAACCCGTCGGGAACCATCTACAGTGTTTATGTAAGTGGCGATCTGATTACTACTTATACCCAAGAGAATGTTCCTTCGGCATTTACTTATACTTTTGATGAATCTTCTTGCGGCCTTACTACGACTACAGGATTTTACGAAAATGCCTACGATGTTCAGATCATTGCCAACAATCCTTGTGGCTCTTCGCAGGCAACCATTGAACCCATTGAAATTAGTGAACCCCCCGATCCGAAATTTACCATCAATCAATCTACCGTTTTCTGTGAAGGCGAATTGGTTGTCATAAAAAATAAGACGAAGAAATCAGAAGTCATCAGCGGTAATCCTTCGGAGTGTAGTAGCCTTCCTCCCACTTGGACCATCACGCCCGGTGTGCCTGGGGTGGACTACACCATTGTCTCTGGTAATCTTTTTGGGTCGAATACGATACAAATCATTTTCCATACGCCGGGAAATTACACCGTGACTATGGGCATCAGTAGCCCTTCGTGTGGAGATGCGCAGACGAGTCAGACGTTCACAGTACTACAAGCCGTAGAGTCGAGTGCTTCCGTCAATGTAGTTTCGGGCAGTTCACCGGGAGAAGATGGTTGTGTTCCTTCGGTCGCTTATTTTTACGGGACTTCATCGGGAGACGACATCATCTCCGAATGGTCTATCAGCCCCAGTTCGGGATGGGATTTTCTAAATGGCACTTCCACTACGAGTGAAGACATTGTTTTGAATTTTACGGAAGCTGGCGAATATACCATCGGACTCTTTTCCAATAACATTTGTAGTTCCGACGGATGGGATACCACCCTCGTCATCAAGGATATTCCCGAAGTTACCATTGCTCCACTCGGAGACTTTTGTGAGGAAGCTACTTTGAATTTCGACGCTTCTACTGTTTTCTTTGATGTCAATTGGGGTTCTTTTTCATCCATCGAATGGAACTTCCCCGGCGGAACACCATCCTCATTTTCGGGACAGTATCCTACGGGGATTTACTACGGTGCTTTGGGTGCGTACGAAGTATCCTTGACTGCTACCAATGAGTGTGGATCTTTCACTACTACCCAGACATTTAATGTGGTTCAGTCGGGGGCAGTTGCGATGCCTGCTGCGCAGGATATTTGTCAAAATGCCGCTGCTATCCAGCTAACTGCCTCTCCATTGGGAGGAACTTGGAGTGGAAATGGAATAGGCCCTAATGGATGGTTTAACCCCTCTAGTGGAAATATTGGGACAAATATCATCAGTTATGAATATCAAGATGGGAATTGTACACTATCGGGCACGACTACCATTACTGTTACGCCCATACCTAGCGTAGATGCAGGTACGGATCAAGAGGCCTGCGTAGATGCCAACGTCTTTTTGATTCCAACGGGCACACCGTCCGGTGGAACTTGGTCGGTCAATAATGGAGGTGTTTTGATTGGAAATGATAAATTTGATCCTTCGGCATCGGGGGCAGGAGTCTATACTTTGACTTATGCTTACACCGATCAACAGGGTTGTAACAATGAAGATACAAAAACCATTATTATCCACGATCTGCCAGATGTACACGCAGGGCCAGACGAATCCATCTGCTATAATAACAATGACATTACATTAACTGGATTTTCTCCCGCTGGTGGTACTTGGTCGGGTACGGGAGTGACTGCCAACGGAATTTTCAACGCTACCAACACTCCGGGACTAGGCAGCTATATTTTATTTTATGCCTACACCGACCCCATCACGGGCTGTAGTCGTACCGATGCCAAAACCATTACCGTCACCGTAAATCAAGCCGCCAACGCTGGCCCCGACGAAGAAATATGTATCAACGGTGGACTGCTCAATTTGAACTCAGGTACACCTAGCGGAGGTGTTTGGATTGGAACGGGCGTACTCAACGGAACAAATATTTTTGACCCAACGATGGCGGGCGTTGGTACACACATCATTACCTACCAAAATGGTTCGGGCATCTGCACTACTTCGGATGCTAAAATTATTACCGTACATGATCTTCCCGAACTGTCTCTTCCCAATTTGGATTTTATTTGTGTAAATGGCAGTACGCTAGATTTAGACAATGCTGCTTTTCCGCACGGAGGGGTTTGGTCGGGCAATGGCATTTTAAATAATGAATTTAACCCCGCGCAAGCTGGCATCGGCACCCACAGTTTGACTTATACTTTTGTAGATCCCAATACCAATTGTAACACCAGCGCATCGGTTGAAATTGAGGTTTTAGAACAACCACAGTTGATCGCTTCCGATACTGCCTACTGTTTTGTGGAAGGTTGGGTAGAGTTGCCTACGGTAAATCTTACGGGAGGAACGTGGTCAGGGGCAGGAGTATCCAATAATTTATTTGATCCAGTTTTAGCTGGCGGGTTGGGCACTTACGATTTGGTTTATCAATATGCGGATAATCAGGATTGTAAAAGTAGTGTTACAGTTTCGGTAGAAGTTTATACCATTGATGATCCAGATTTTTCTATGCCCGAAAGTGTTTGTAGAAATGAGATGGTTACTTTTGAAAATCTGTCGAACCCAAGTTACATTTTCTCTTGGAGTTTTGGGGATGGCAATACGTCCACAGATTTTTCTCCTAATTATGCCTACGATGTGGCGGGGACTTATCCCGTCACTTTGACTACTAGCAATGTACTAGGCTGTACCAAAACAATTACGGATTCTATCATTATCAACGATACACCCGTCGCCTACTTCGAACCCGATACCAACGCGGCGTGTGTGGGTTTGGAAATGAATTTGACCAACCTCAGCGTAGGTGTTGATTTAGCGTATCATTGGACACTAGGAGAAAATCTCACCAGCAACGAAGAAAATCCCGGTATCGTTTATCTGGAAAATGGAATTGGAGATACGGCGTACATCATCACGTTACAAGTTTCTAATATTTGTGGAGCATCTACTTATCAGGATGTCATAACAGTTCATCCTCAGCCCGTAGCCAATATTGGACTGTCAGAGCTGACGGATTGCTCACCCTTGTTGGTGGAGTTTGCTAATATTTCCACGGGGGCGGCTACTGACTTCTACTGGGATTTTGGCAATGGAAATACTTCTACGCAGGTAGTGCCACCTACCCAAACTTACGTAGCTCAAAATGATGAGGAAACCTCCTTCACGGTCACGTTGGTCTCTTCCAATTTGTGTGGATCGGATACCGTCACTACGCAGGTGGTCGTGGATCCTCCCGAAGTGGTGGCCGTTGCCAACGCCGAGGAGTTATCGGGTTGTCATCCCTTTACGGTCAATTTTGAAAATAACTCTACGCCCGGTGCAGTCACGGAATGGGACTTTGGAGATGGCAACAAATCATCTGCCGCTAGTCCATCGCATACTTACGAGACTCCGGGGTTTTACAATGTTATTTTGTATGCTTACAGCGATTGTGGGTATGATACTTCAACGCTTGAGGTGATGGTGTATCCACCGCCGCACGTAGAGTTTGGTCATCCACTTTTTGTTTGCCAAAATCAACCCATTAGTTTTGAAAATTTATCAGTAAACGTCGGAAGTACCAATTGGGACTTTGGGGATGGAAATACCTCTACGCTTAGTTCACCTGAGCATATTTTTACGCAGCCGGGAGAATATACGGTGACGCTGACGGCAATTTCCTTGTTCAGTCAATGCCCTGCTACTTTTACCTCGACGGTGACAGTTTTGGATTTGCCCGTTGCTGCTTTCGAGCCTTCATCACTTTACGGTTGTGCTCCTTTCGAGATGCAACTCACCAACACTTCGCAGGATGCTTTATTTTTCCAATGGGATTTTGGTGATGGCAATTTTTCATCGGAGTACAGTCCATCTCATTGGTACGAAACTCCCGGAACGTATCAGATCGCTCTCATTGCTAGTGACAATAATGGATGCTTCCACGATACGACCATTTACAACATCAATATTTACCCTAGCCCCAAGTCGGATTTTGAATACGAAAAACAATCCATTTGTGATGTTCCTGCGGACGTTGGATTCACCAATCTATCGGAAGGTGCTACCCAATTCCTTTGGGATTTTGGCAATGGATTTCAAGCTACCAATACGAATCCTTCCGTCACCTACACGGAGGCCACTACTTATCAAGTGAGTCTGCTGGTAGAAAATGAATTTGGCTGTCAGGATTCCTCGGCTCAGAATATTCGGATTTATCCTCAACCCGTAGCTGATTTTGAAGTAGTCGGTGCGGAAGGTTGCGAACCCATCGAAGTCATTTTTAATAATACCTCCGCCGAGAGTAATCTATTTTACTGGGATTTTGGTAATGGGAAAATCTCCAATACTGCCAACCCAACCGTGGCGTACGAGGATGATGGCGTGTATGATGTGCAGCTAAAGGTATCCATTGATGATGTTTGCTTTGATTCGGTAACGGTAACTTCGGCAGTTAACGTCTATGCTGTTCCGCAGGCAGATTTTGAGGTGGAAGAAGTAAATGCGGGCACGAGCGATGGCACTATCCAAATCACGAATCTCTCCGTGGATGGCGATCACTATTATTGGGAATTTTCGGATGGACATACTTCTAACGCTATCCATCCTAGACACCGGTTTATGAACAATGGCAATCAACAGATTTACCTAGACGTGACGACGAGCTATGGATGTCAGGATGATACGCTGATTAATTTTGTGCCAAAAACCATCAAGGGATTATTTATCCCCAACGCTTTTTCTCCCGAGCAGGGCATTGGGGATGTTCGAATATTTCAGCCAGCGGGTATCGGATTAAAAGAATACCATATTCAGATTTTTTCCCCCTACGGTCAACTACTATGGGAGTCCCGTGAAATCGAAGAAGGTCAACCCGCCGAATCGTGGGACGGTACACTCAACGGAAAACTCATGCCGCAGGATGTTTATGTTTGGAAAGCCTTCGCCATTTTTGAAGATGGCTCTATCTGGCAAGGTGTACCTAAGAAAAATGGCGGCTATAAATCAATGGGTTCAGTAACTCTTCTGAGGTGAGAAGCGGGAAGCGAGAACGCTACGCTGTGAGAAGAGGAATCACTCACTCTTCTCAACTCTAGCTTCCTACCTCCCGCAGCGAAGTGTTCTCACTTCTCCCCTCCCTTTTCTCCAAAAAAAAATCAATCATGAAAAAACTAATTACCAATATCATCTTGTGTTGTTTTGTTCTGACGATGACTCAGGCACAAGATCCTTCTTTTTCACAATTTTATGCCAATCGAATTTATCTGAATCCAGCTTTTACGGGATTAGATAATGGGATTGGAGTATCAGCAGTTTCGAGATTGCAATGGATAGCGGCAGATCGAGGATTTCGGACATATAGCTTATCGGCAGAAGTCAAGAGACCTTTTATCAAAAGTGGATTTGGAATTCAATTGTTACAAGATGAGCAAGGGATTGGCGACCTGACCAATACTTCCGTTGGATTGTCTTATTCTTACACCATTCCGCTACGGAGATTTAACGAAATAAAATTCGGATTGCAAGGCAGGGTTTCCCAAAAGTCGGTGAATTGGAGCCAATTGGTTTTTTCCGATCAGCTAGATCCCGTTCAT
>JBCCJE010000261.1:0-7007 GCA_039027925.1 Bacteroidota bacterium | reverse complement strand
TTTTTTAATAATTGAATTTTTTCAAATCAAATTAAAATGAAGATCGAACGGAAAACTTCACCCCGCTAAATGCTGGCTCTAATCTACAAATACCCCCTGCACAGACGATTCCCTCTACCTGCTTCACGTACCGCAAATCAAAACGATTAGAACGGTGGGTGTACACCACACCTAGCGTGGGATAATGTATGGGTTCGGCTTCGCCACTACTTTTGTAAGGGTCTATGTTATACATATCCGAGATAGTAAAAATCCAATGTGGAGCAACTCCAATTTCTACTTGTGCAAAAATCCAATCTCCAAAATCCCGATTTTCATATCCCGAAATACCGGGGGCAGTCCACATGTACTGCAATTCGAACCGAGCTGATTTTTTTCTAGTAAACTTATACAAAAACTCCCCATAAGGAATAAGTGTTTCGAGAATATCAACGCCCGGTTTTCCCTCGTAAATATTTTGATTATAATTTTGCCATTGCACACCACCGATCAATTGCCACTTTCTTTTATACTTATAAGTCACCTCTGTATAAATTTCTCTGTACAGTAGTGCTTCACTATCAAACAGTCCAGCGGAAGCACCAGTCTCTGGATCGTCCAACAAAGCGATGTTGGAGAAATTCAACAGGAATCCTAGCTTCCGACTCGGCGAGTACCGAATATCCAATTGGATAGCTTGTTCGCCCAGTTCTTGCGTAGCGGGAGTGTACCGAGCATTCAGTCGGTAGGTATTTACCCTTGCCATCGGCGGCAAAAAATTGATAGCTCCCCTATTTTCAATTTCAAAAGGATCAATCCTGAAGGTAAAATTTTCGGTGCGCTTCGCCTCAAAGGATATACCTAGCCCTTCCGCCGCATATCCTACGGAAGTGTATATGACATTTCCCCGCTGAAAATCAAATTTGCCAATCGTCTCTTGCCCCGCTACGTTGGTCCATCTCAGTAGTGGATTCCAAAAAGTTTCTTCCGTTTTGTAAGCCCCTTCCATGTACCAAGTAAAATTTCCCATAGTCAAGGTATTATATACCGAGATAGCGTGAGAATTATATTTGGCATCGGTTCTAAAACCATCAGGGTAAGTACTTAGCGAAGTCACTAGCCGCCCCATGGTTTCATCGTCAATTGTTCTACTCACTACTCCTATCCCCGGCGCCATTGTCCAATTGCTAGAATCTCCTATCACGAATCCTTCGATGCTCCCTCCCCTCACTATCGACTCGTACAAATCGAACAGATTTTTCTGGCGTCCAGTAAAAGCCTTTACCTGCCAATCGGGCGTGAGATCGTAGGTTACTCTTAATCCCATCAAAGCATTATCAATCAACAAAGGTCGCTGCTCAAAAGCGCGAAAAACGATACCACTACCGATCTGATCGTAAATGTAGCCCGCCGTAATGTTGAGTTTATCCACTTGCTTATTGACAAACCACCGACCGATACCTTGGTCGCTGTAGCTATCTTGAGGGTTGAGTAAGTTGGAATTATTGAAAAGATCAAAGCGTACTCCGACATCAAACCCAAAGTTGCTGTATTGTAAATCTAACCAAGTATCAGCTCCAAATAATTGATGATCGTACTGCGGTGTTCCCGAGGCCTGTATAGCTTCGTCTTCTTGAAAAAAATTGGCGTTGGCTTCGAGGTTTCCCGAAAAAGAGCCATTGTTACTTTGAGAAAAACTAAACGTATAATTAAATGTGAAAAAGATTAAAAGTAATCCTATTCGTTTTGTTGAAAACATCTGAATATCAGTTTAATGTTTGCGAAAAACTTGTCTAAAGTAAAGGATGTATGATTCAATAGATTCGGCAGAAGAGCACGTGAGGACGTAGCCACGCAAAAATACTTTCCTACTTTGTTACTCCTTTTGGATAGCATAATTTTAAATGCCTACTAGGCGTTAAATCAAGGTTAAACTCAGTAAGGGTTTGGGAGACCCCAAATATTTGTAATAAATTGTGGGGCTTTTCAAAATAAAATACTCAAAATTTCAGCAATCCGTAATTTTAGGATACCAAAATTAAATAAATTAAAATGAAGTTATTCAAATTTTTACCACTTGTTTTTGCGCTTTGTCTTTCGACTTCCCTTTTGGCGCAGCAAAATTTACCTAGTGTCAATGTCAAAAATTTAAAAGGGCAAACTATCAATATTCAGGACTTCGCCAAGAACGGTAAAATAACTGTAATCAGCTTTTGGGCCACTTGGTGTTCTCCCTGCAAAAAAGAGCTAGATGCCATTGCAGATGTTTATGAAGACTGGCAAGATGATTATAATATGGAGTTGGTCGCCGTCACAATTGATAATGCAAGAGCAATGGCCAAAGTACCCGGCATGGTAAAAAGTAAAAAATGGGATTACATCGTACTTTCTGATGTCAAGCAGGAACTCATGCGAGCCTTAAATTTTCAATCCGTTCCACAAACTTTTCTAGTCGATCAGGATGGAAATATCGTTTATTCTCATTCGGGCTATGTATCGGGAGATGAGTACGAATTAGAAGACAAGATCAAAGCACTAGCCAAGAAATAAAAAATACTTGACTAGATTTTCTTGGAAAGGAAATGAAAGAACGAGTTTCTTCTGTTGGAGAAACTCGTTCTTTTGTTTTATGATATGGTGTTTACTCTTTGCACCTCTCGGCGATACAAGCCCTAAGTAGGTTGTAATCTGAATCAGAAGCTGTAACTCATTTCATAAATTTGGGTTTAAAAATTTTTTTAGCGCGTTGATACATTTTTCTTTATCAAAATACCAGGCGCTAAATGGTAGAGTGAAAGTACTCAATCCCACTCGCTCAAGCATCCGCCATCTTTCGAGCGGTAGTGCTTCCTCAAACTCACTCGGATACCCCACCAAATCAATACAGTAAGTCTTTCCGTTCTTTACGACTACAATGTCTATTTCTGTGCCTGCGATTGGAAATCCGATGTGTATCTCTTCGATACCGAAAGTTCGAATAGCCTCCACTACTTCCTCTAAAAAAATGCTACTTTCTTTTTTTAGTTGATTTGTATTTGTATTGTTATAATTATTGCGCAAACTGTAAACATACCTAGCTAACAGAGCATCTTGCTTGATTTTTTTTGGAGAAAAAGAAATCAAAACATGCTGAAAAGTTCTTGCCCGCGTGATACTTACATTGAAAACATCCTCTCGATTCAGGTAATTAAATGCTGCCCCGTGGCTATCATCATCCAACGCAAAAGAAAGAAACATCACATCTTTTTCCTCTCCTTGAAAAGCGTATGGCGTTCCTATCAACACATGATGCCTTTCCATATCTTCAGCAGTAAAGTATTTTAAAATAGTCCTCTGAATATAATTGACTTGATCTTTGAACGGAGATAGGATACCTATGCTCTGACAAAGGTTATTTGGAAAACTGTATTCTTCGTCCATCATTTTTCGGATTTTTTCAAAAATAAAAATCGCTTCTTTTTGATTGTATCCACGTTGTACTCGTTTGCCTTCTATTCGATGTAAAAAGGCATGTTGTTGAAGAACAGTTGCGGGGCAAGCAGACATTACATCTAATTGGTTATCGTAGAAATATTTGTTACTGAACTGAATGATATCTGGCATGCTGCGATAATGCTCATTTAAAAAATGAACCTGAGCCTGGCTTTCAATTACATCAGAGACTACATCTAAAATACTGTTATTTCGATAGTCTAGCTTTTGAAAATCAAAAACGTTCAATTGATGTTCTTCAATCAATTGTAGTTGTCGAGCCTTCGAAAGAAACGAAATGTGTCTTAACTGTTTAGGATCTCCCACAATAACGGCAGATTTTCCCCGCTGCAAAATTGGTAAGGAACTAGCGATGTCGCATTGAGTAGCTTCATCAATAATGACTACATCAAAAAGATTTTTAGCTAATGGTAAAACCCGATGAATGTCCGTGGAGTTGGCTACCCAAATTGGAAGTGCCTTGAACACTTTTTTAAAATCAATATCTTCAAAAATAGATTCCTTCTTATTTCCCGTTCTTGCTCTTAATGCCTTGACCAAATCTTTTAAACTCGTTCTCGATTTGTATAAAGCATCATTTAAAATTTCGTAAAAACAAAACTGAATGAGTTTTCTCAGGCTTTTATTTCTTTGTACTAATTTATGCTCTAGCAAAAACATTTTTTCCCAAAGGGGCGATTCACCCTCGTAGGATCGCTTTAGGAAATACATCTTAATTTTTTGAAAAAAGGAGGCTTGGTAGGCGTACAAAAAACTCCCTCTTTTAATCTCCTCCTGAGTGTGTAATTCTATTTCTTTTTCTAGCTGGTTCAATTCTTTGTACAACTGTGATGAATTACGAGAGAGTTTTTTCTTTTTAAACTGCTCTGTTTTGACCAAACCAATTCCGTTGAGCAAATTTTCTAAGCGTTTTTGCAAAATCTTTTTGTAATCCTTTTTACCAGCTCTTACTACCACTCCATCCAAACCAAAATCTTTTTCTATTTTGTCTGCGACTACATTTCCAGCTTGGTTATTTTTGGAAGCGATCAAAACCGATTTATTCTTACTCATCAATTCTACCGCTAGTGCTGCGATGGTAAATGACTTACCTGTTCCGGGTGGTCCAATGACTAAATTAAGTTTTTTGGTAAAAGCAGATTTTAAAATATCTTCTTGACTTTTGCTGAGTACAATTGGAACGGTCAGAGCGATTTTATTAGAAGTGGGTTTGGTTTTTTTTTGATCAAAGACTTCGTGAATAGGATCGGAAAAATCGTTGAGTGCTATCATTTTTTCCAATTCATTTAAAATCCCTCTCGAACCAGATGGTTTTTGTAACATTGTAATTCCGCAGGCAGGAATTAGCGTAAATTGATCTGATGTGGACTCCTCCTTTTGAAATTGTTTTAGCTGACTGGCATTCCATAACTTCGGATATTCATCTATTTTAGAAATATCCATATTGGGAAAAAATTCTTTTAGTACCCGTTCCAGTTCAAATAATTGGTCAAATTGAATAAAGCCTTTCGGAAGTTCACGAGTCAAATTTTCTAGGAGTCCAGTTTCTACATTGGAAACAGCATGTAGAATAGCAGAATTAATAATCGGATTTTCGGCATCAATGGAAACATAAAAAATATCCTCCTCCTCTTTTAACTCAACAGCATGTAAAAAAAGCGGTGCCATCATATCAATCTGTCTGCCCGCAACAGTAGCTTTTCCAAAAACAAAAAAGGAGCAACAGTAGAGTTCTTTTTCTTTTGAATAAATAGATAGCCCTTGTTTGGTCTTTTCTCCCCAAGCCGTTGACACAGGAAATTCCAAAAGTTTACCTTGGAGCAAGTCTGCACTTTTCAGTACGAGTGGGTTTTCTGCCTTTGAACTATAAAAATTAAGCAAGCTGATAGCGCGATAGTCAGCTTGGTAGCAAGAGCGATAATATGAAATAAGTGCGTTTAGCATTCATTTTTTGTTTGCAAAAAACTCTAAAATATTGATAAATCTGTAAATTTCGGAATCAAAATCTTTAATCAAAATGAACTTCAACGAATTTTTCCAACAAATCCTTTTTGAATCAGGAAATTATTCCTTGACCATTAGGCATTTGACTTTGTGGTTAGTCGTTTTGATTTTGACCTTTCTAATTTATAGATTATTCACTCGTAAATTTTTACCCAAATATTTTGAGCGAGAAAAGTACGTCATTCGGGACAATAAAAAAATTGCTCGCAGTATTCGAAATATTTTTATCATCATTGCACTCATTGGTACGGTGTGGACTTTGCAGTTCAATTATTTATTATTTGAAATGAACGAGATTCGAATTCGAATTTCTACTATTTTGTATGCGATCACGGTGCTGCAAGTAGCTGAACTTTTGGATTGGTTGGCCTCCAAAATCTTGGTGTACAATTATCATCGCTCCAGAACTGAACTTGATCCCGAAACCTCCGTGGAAAAATTTTCTAAAGAAACCCAACAGACAGGGGGAAATCTAGTTCGAGTGGTAGTTTACGTAGCTGCTATTTTTTTAGTACTCCAGAGTTTTAATTTAGAAGATTACGTGGTGCTTCATCCTGGGGATTATGAGTTAAGGGTAGCGGATATCGTCGAAGCTATTTTGATTTTATTGAGTGCTCGCTTAGTCTATTGGGTGGTCACGCAGTTAGTTTTGTACCGATATTACCAGCGTAGTGATATTCACATTGGAGCAAGATACGCCATCAATCAATTACTAAAATATGTCATTTACACGATGGCTGTCCTTTGGGCAATTTCCAGTCTTGGTGTTCAGATGACTGTTCTGTGGGGAGGTGCTGCCGCCTTGTTAGTAGGGGTTGGACTAGGATTGCAGCAGACCTTTAATGATTTTTTCTCTGGTATCATTTTACTGTTTGAGCGATCAGTAGAAGTAGGGGATGTGTTGGATATTGGAGGCTTAGTGGGAACAGTCAAGCAGATAGGTCTCAGAACCTCAATTATTGAAACCAGAGATAACATCACCGTCGTAGTGCCCAATTCAAAATTGGTTACTGACAATGTAACCAACTGGAGTCACTTCGATAAAAAAGCAAGATTTGTGGTAGGAGTAGGTGTAGCCTACGGTTCTGATACTAAACTTGTAAAAGAATTGTTACTACAAGCTGCTCACGAGAATCCTTTGGTCATTGAGCAGCCGTCTCCCTTCGTTCGATTTACTGATTTCGGAGATTCTTCTTTGAACTTTGAATTACATTTTTTCTCCAGAAATTTTATCACCATCGAAGATGTGAAAAGCGATTTGAGATTTCGAATTGACGATCTGTTTAGAAAAAATAATGTGGAAATCCCATTCCCGCAGCGAGTAGTTTGGATGAAAAATTCGGAAGTCCCAAAAGAGGACATCCCGCAAAATAATCAATGAACCTCCTACCAATCAATAGTCCGTGCAGAATTTAAGAGGGAAGGACTTAAAATCTACCGAAACAAAAAAATAAGATTAGCCAGTTATACAAGAAAAGTAGCTAATCAAGCGGTTTTTTTGTAAATGACCTGCCCCAAATTAATGATTTTCT
>JBCCJE010000260.1:0-7020 GCA_039027925.1 Bacteroidota bacterium | reverse complement strand
TTATCGGATTGGCAGCTCTTGCCGTCTATCTTTACAGCTTAGGTCAACGACCAGACAGAACCTATCCTTCGTTTCCCATTCAGCCCGAAAAAAACGCCGCAACCATTCCCGACAGTATCCCTCTAAGAGATGTTGTGGTGACAGGTAATAACTGGGATGGTGTCATCACTATTTTTGATCCAAATACTTACCAAGTCATCAAAAAAATAAGTGCCATGCCCGACCGAGAGGAACGGTTCGCAGAAATCTATTCGGGCCTGAAGAGAAGACTTGCTGCGGGTTTTATTCGAGACTACATTGGAGAGGGCAACGACCAATTAGTTGACGATATGTTCACCTCAAATGATGGCAGGTATATCTATGCCTCCCGACCAAGTTTTGCAGACGTAGTCGCCATTGATGTCAATTCGGGCGAAATCGCTTGGCGTACCCCAGTAGAAGGACTAAGGGCTGATCATTCGGCCATATCGCCAGATGGAAAGATCTTTTTGGTTTCTGCCTCAACGGCTCGAAAGGTACATGCCATAGATGTTTCATCTGGTAAAATAGTAGGAGGATTTGAATCTGGAGATCAACCGCACGAAAACACCTACTCCGAAGATGGTAAAAAAATATATCATGCCAGTATCGGCAAAGTCTATATCGCTTCACCGAGTCTTGACTTTATAAAAGGGGATCGTTGGTTTCAAATCGTTGATGCGGATACCTACGAGGTGACGCGCCGAGTGGATATGAAAGAAAAATTGGAGGAAGCTGGTTTTGATTGGATAGATCGAGCCATTCGCCCGATGGCCATTACTAGAGACGAAAAGTTTGCCTACTTACAAATTTCGTTGTTCCATGGTTTTTTTGAGTACGATATAGAAAATGATAAAATCACCCGAAAATTGGATTTACCCATCCCCGAAGCCAATGAGGACTTATCACCCGGAGATCATCTTTTAAATTCAGGTCATCATGGTATTGCGCTCAGCGGAGATGATAAAACTATTTGCGTAGCTGGTACGATGGATGGTTATATAGCTATGGTGGACAGGGAAACCTTTAAATACGAAACGATTAAACTTTCTGATGATCCCAAACAGGCCAAGCCGTACTGGGCGACCTCTAGTAAAGATGGTACTAAGGCTTACGTCTCCATAAGTGGGCTAGACAAAGTTGTGGTAGTTGACTACGCTACCAGAAAAGTGGTCGCCGAAGTTCCCGTGGGAAATCATCCCCAAAGGGTCAGAAATGGACAGTTGCGCTTGAAGTAGAGGTAGGTTTTGATACTCAATTTTCGGGAAAGATTTTACGATAAGTCATGGAACATAAAAAACCCTACACAATTTTTGAATTATTTGACTCTAAACCATTCCGTAAGCGAACGGAAATGTACATAGGGGAAAAATCAATTTCTAAATTGAGGCTATTTATGATCGGTTATGAGATGTGCGAAGATTTCAACGGCATAAATTCAAAAGACACAAGACCTCCGTTTTGGCTATTTTTCCATTGGATTTGCAAGTATTACAGTCATAGCGGTTCTTACTATAATTGGGACGGAATAATTTTACAGAACTGTGGGAATGATGAGTCGAAAGCTTTAGATACATTTTTTGAAAGATTTGATGAGTTCAGAACTTATCAACCAAAAAAGATAATATCGGCAAAAATTACAGATTCTGAATTGAGTTTTTTTTATTCACACGAAGGAACGAGATGGACTTTGAGAAATGGAAAGAGAATCAAAGAAAAACCAGCAGAAGTAATTTATATTGTCGAATACGATAAAGGTTTTGGTTCAACTATTCACCATTTAGTTAGCGAAAAGCAGGTTTATGCTGATTATAAGTTATCAACTAAAGATGCTATTGCGGAGGCTGAAAGGGAATATGGAAAAGGACTTAAATGGAATCAGATTAGTGAAAAAGAATTAGAAGAAATTGATGAAATTTTGAGTGGGAAAATTAATTATTTTGAATGGGGAAAACCAGAATAAGGCAATAAGAAAAAAACCAACTCGATTGATGTTGACAAAGAAAAAATCCAATGAGGAAAAAAGTACTGATTACGGGGAGTAGCGGCAGAGTTGGGCGAGCTTTACATTGGAAATTGAGTCAACGCTATCCAACCGAAGGAATTGATTTATCTCCATCGTCAGCCACTTCTATTATAGGAGATATTTGTGATTACGATAAACTTTTAGCATCATTGGAACAGGTAGAAACCATTTTTCACACAGCGGCTTTACATGCACCTCACGTAGGGCATCAGCCAGAAAAAAAGTTCTACCAAATAAATGTACACGCCACAGAAAATATCTGCAAGGCAGCCTTGGCTTGTGGCGTTTCACAGATCATATTTACTAGCACAACTGCCTTGTATGGATACGCAAATTGCGGAAAGGAAGCAGCAGCTTGGATAAACGAAAAAACTTCACCTCAACCCAAAACTATCTATCACAAAACAAAAATAGAAGCTGAAAAATTACTGGCAACTTATGCTGGCGACCAACTAAAGGTTAGCATCCTCAGAATGTCAAGATGCTTTCCTGAACCTGTGCAAAAAACGGCAGTTTATCGGCTTCACAGAGGAGTGGATTACCGAGATATAGCGGCTGCGCACCTCCTCGCAAGTGAAGTAAGGAAGACAAAGGAAATTGATACTTTTATTATATCAGGAAAAACACCATTCTTAAAATCTGACCTCGAAGAATTGGTAAAGAACCCCGAAGGTGTCATTCGAGAAAGACACCCACAACTGGCAAAGGAATTTGACAAAAGAAAATGGTATTTTCCTAGGTCAATTGACCGAGTATATGACTCTTCCTATGCTGAGATAAAATTAGGTTGGCAACCTAAGATAGGACCGCTCGATGTAATTGAACAATTCGATAGAGAGGATTACGAAATTCTTCCCTACGCTTAATCTTTTCTCAGGTTAGGACAAGGGTGTGTAAATGAAAAAATTCTTCCTCTTGCAGCAAACGATGCGTACAAAAAATAACAAAGGTAGTTACTCTGAAAGTGACTACCTTTTTGTATTATTAGCTAAAATTAAAATTCACATTTACGATTATGTTTAAAAAGAAACTATCACTTGGCTCATTATTCCTTTGTTGCGTCTTCTCATTTTTTGCCCAAAACTACGAATGTAAAAAATGGGAAGTTGTGGACATAGGCTTCCGAGCAGTTATCAATGAAGGTAATCCATTTGTAATGGAGTTTGGTGCGATCTTCACGCACGAAAATGGTAAGAAAATGAATGTCCCTGGATTTTATAATGGCGATGATAATTGGATGATCCGCTTTTGTCCTTCAGAAGTGGGGGTTTGGGTATTCGAAACGTATGCTGCCGTTGCGCCACTTGATGGACAAAATGGAAAAATAAGCGTCGCTCAAAATACTGGCCAACACGGGGCAGTACAAGTACATCCAACGGTTCCGCAGCGATTTATTTATGAAGATGGAACACCTTACTTCCCGTTGGCCTTCGAGGTAGATTGGTTATTTGCGCTTGATGCCAACAACGTAAGCGCCATTCCTCGTACGAAAAAAATGGTCAAACACTTGGTCAACTATCGCTTTAATAAGGTCATCATGAACGTTTACGCAAGTGAAGCAAGTTGGGGTGAAAAAGATAAAATTGAGGATAAATACAATTTTGCCCAACCTACGGTTTTTCCATTTGGGGGCACCAACGAAAATCCTGATTATTCTATCCTCAACGTTGATTTTTTCAAACACTTTGATCGGGTCATCTCACACTTGAATGATAATGAAATCATTGCGCATTTGATGATTTATGTTTGGAACAAAAAAGTAAATTGGGCAAAACCCGGTTCGGATGCGGACAACATGTATTTTGACTACGTTGTCAGGCGTTACCAAGCATTTCCTAATCTGATTTGGGATATTTCTAAGGAGGCATTGGCCTACGGCAGAGATGATATGGATTACATCGTAGAGCGCATCGAGCGTTTAAAAAAACAAGATGCACACGAACGTTTAGTAACAGTACACGATTATAAGTTTTGCTATAATTATCCCGAATTGTTAGACTTCATTTCGATACAAGAATGGCGACCCAACTTGTATAACCAAATGCTACAAGCAACAAAAGCACATCCGCGCCAACCCGTCTTTAATGTCGAACACGGTGGCTACGAACAATCCATGCACACCATTTTTCACGGGGCTTATACCGATGCCGTGGTATGCTTGGAACGCTCCTATGAATGTATTTTTGCGGGTACCTACACGACTTATTATTGGCAAAATAGCTCTTGGTACGAGGTTGTCTATGAACCGTTCGAATTGCCGAAAGCGCAACAACCAAAATTCGAGTACTACAAAATCTTAATGGACTTTTTTGAAAAGTACGACTACAGTCAGTTCATTGCCAAGCAATATGTCTATTCGCCTTACTGCTTGAGCAACGAAAAAGATCAATTCATTTATCTTGTTCCGAGTGGTATGTACGCCGTGCAGGGCAGCATTCCTCCCGCTGCCAATCATAAGAAAGTAAAGGTACAATGGTTTGACCCACTCACGGGGGCTTACAGCAAACCCCTCGAAAAAACCCTAAATAGCTGGATGAATTTTATCAAACCTGAAAGCACCACTAGTCCATTTGCGCTGATGATTATCGAGGTGTTGGAGTAAGGGCTTGTGCAAGAATAAAAGGTTTACTCTTTTTTCCAATTCAACTAAACAAAAACTGGACAAAGGCAGAATGGTGAATATAAGTAAGGTCTTTTGCGATGATAACCTTATTTTAGGAACGAAGTAAAAATTTTGTTTCACGAAAAATCAACCACCTATGTTAAAATCAACTACCCCCCTCCTATTGTCTATCCTTTTTTTAATGACCTTTTCCTTCAATCTTTTTGCCCAAAGTAATGTCAAATACGGGCCTGATTATATAGTATTTGAAGCCGAAGATACGGATTCGCCCCTAGGTGATAAGTGGGTCATCAAGACTCCCAACAATTCGGATTATTTGGAATATTTATTATTTCCCGGCGATTCGCCCGAGCCAGTTAACGATACTTATTTTCAGTACGTAGGGCCTTGGATGGGCGCCAACTCGGAGTTGGAATACCATTTTACTTGTCCTAAAACTGGAACTTACAATATAGCGATGCGCATGCTGTGCCCATTGCTACCGGGAGAAGGACACGATCAAAAGAATGATTTTTTCATTAAGCTAGAAGGCAACTTTACTAGCGGCTCGCCGAGCCATACCGATAATGACTTACAGACCTTTCATAAACTTTTTGGTCGTGGCCCCAATCAATGGGGGACTTGCTTGAATTTGGAGCACAATGGTCTGCACGGTGTATTTTACAATTTGATAGAGGGAGAAGAATACGTTTTTCATTTGAAAGGTAGATCTTCAAAAGCCATCATTGACTATATTACTTTTTATCAAGCGGATTATTTAAACCACAATATCGGGCTGCAAAGTACAGATTTAGCCTTGTTGCTCCCCGAAGAAATTCGCCCTTACGAAGAACTGCTCGACATCGCTGTTGATCCTACCGACAAAGAACTGCGAGTCGGCACCTCCTCACAACTTTTCGTTTTTCCTACCCCATCCAACGCTAATCCGAATGTGAGTTGGGTATCCTCAGATGAGTCAGTTGTTTTGGTCAACGAAGAGGGAGAAATTACCTCGGCGGGTACAGTCGGGCAAACTGCCACCATTACCGCTACTAGTACGATTGATAATAGCATGGTCGCTACTGCCAATGTCGAATTGGTAGAATGGTTTCCTATATCAGTAGATTCCATCGCCATAGTTTCGAATGAAGCCCTCATTGTAGAAGGCGAATCTACCCAACTGACAGCGACCATTTTTCCATTAGATGCCGACGAACAAACTGTCATTTGGTCGAGTAGCGACATGACCATAGCCACAGTAGATCAGTCTGGAGAAGTAACGGGAATTAGTGATGGTGCAGTCGAAATCACGGCGACCTCCGCGGAGAATAATTCTATCTTTGCTAAGAAAACCCTTGAAGTAGGCGCATTTTTCGCCCAGTACGTGGACTTTGATGATGATGATAAATACTTACAAACCACGTATTCGAATCAAGATTCGATGGAGGTTATCTTCAGTTATCACGCTGGATCGTTGAGCCAAATCCAATCGCTCAAATTGTTCCTACGAGAGATTCGCCCCAATTGGAGTGTTGCCAACGACGTAGTGATTAATTTTTCACAGCAATTACAAGGTACGGTAACTGATACGATCACGGCGAAGATTCCTCTGACGGGTTTGACCCCTACCGCTAATTTGTCCACAGGACATTTTTACTTTCTTTTCTTGAATAGCGAAAATACCAATGGTATCCCCGTGGAGAAAGGTATCTATCCAATCATCATTGAGCAAGGACCGACCTCTACCAATGAATCCTACCCGTATAGTGATAAGATAACAATATACCCCAATCCCACTACCGATGTACTATTTGTGGACACGCAGGAGTTGCCCCATTCAGAGGTATCCATCCATATTTTTGATTCGGTAGGTAGGTTGATTCAGGTGTCTTCGGGTAAGGAGGATACCCTCCGTGAAATTTCAACTACCAACTTCAAAGCGGGGTATTACACTATTCGGTTACTGGATGGGGAAACTGTCCTCGCCGTTAAATCTTTTGTGAAAAATTGATGGGAGAGGTTTGAGTGTTTTGTTAACGCAAGTTCTTGATGTGATCTTTAGCTATTGCTAAAGCTCTTTAGGATTAATTTTAAGTAGTAATTTTATATCTGGAAATGTGTTGTTCGGCTGAAAATTTAACGGGATCAGGTTTATAATTTTGTGGCTACCCATATGTCGCCTCTCTCGGAATTTTCGAGATAAAGAGCACCAGATGTATAATAGATTGATGGTAAATTTAAAGTTCTTATTTTGTTTTTTATATTCATCAGAATGGAAAAAAGTACAAAAACCTACTTCGAAGGTTATATAGAGCCATTAAAAGTTCAGGAGAAAATCTCTAAATGGGAATTAAAAGCATTAAAAATACTTAGT
>JBCCJE010000259.1:0-7021 GCA_039027925.1 Bacteroidota bacterium | reverse complement strand
CGACGGACATGAGCGCAACGAGCAACAAAGATAAAATGCGCATCCAACTGGCATTGGCTTTGCGAAAGTCCTCGGCTTTTGCGTTGAGTTGTGGATCTTTTACCTGTAGTCTCCCAGTAGAGAAAAGGTAAACGTAAATGCCAAATGCGAGAATTAGGATTTCGAAAAATAAACTGAGATACTGCATAGTACGATTTACTTGTGAGGTCTAGTCTGATTGTTGTAAAGATGTTTTATCCTTAAAACAGGTTTTTGGGGACACGGTTCAGATCAGGAACAAAAGCCTTACAACTCTTCAAAATTTCCAGTCTGTCGGTTTTTACGTACATTTTGCCAGTCGAAATACCTTCCGTTCATCACCACGTAGATACCCGGCGGTAGCGTTTGGGTAAAAGCCAGCGCGCTGCCCAAATTGAAAAACCCATCGGATGATGTACCGAATGCGTAAGGTACCATAGCCCCCGTAAGCACAATCGTTTTGTCTTGAATGCCAGCAGCGGCTATCCGCTCGGCCGTAGTGACCATGGTATCTGTGCCGTGGGTGATGATGATCTTTTGGTGCGGAGATTTTTTACAATTGTGAATGATGATACTTCGATCTTCTTCAGTCATCTCCAAGCTATCAATCATCATGAGGGTTTTGATGTCAATGTCTAGCGTACACCTGCCGCGCTCGAACATTTCCTTGAGGTGAGTATCTTTAAAATACAACTTGCCCGTGATGAAGTTATATTCCTTATCAAATGTTCCTCCTGTGATAAATACTTGTACCATGATGTGTGTTGGTTTCCGACGGTCTCAATCCGACAAATATAAAAAAAGGCTAGAGAACGACATGAGTTCAAAATAAAAAACCCCGAATCTAGTGTGTACACCGATTCGAGGTCTTTTATATTTTTCTAAAATTATTTCGATTACTTCTTGGTCTCTGACTTGGCTTCTTTCTCCAAGTTAATGTCCAATCCTTCTCCGTCTTTACGCATCACGGCTTTGAAGGCACTCCCTTCTGGCGGATTTTGACCCAAGATAAATTCTGCCAAGGGATCTTCGATATATTTTTGAATAGCTCGATGGAGTGGTCTTGCCCCAAACTGTGGATCGTAACCTTTCTCAGCAACAAACTTCTTGGCACCATCAGTCAATCGGAGTTTGTACCCCATACCTTCCAATCGCTTGTGTAAATCTTTCAAAGTAATATCAATGATCTTGAAGATGTCGTCTTGATCCAAGCTATTGAAGATCACTACGTCGTCAATTCTGTTCAAAAATTCGGGAGAGAATGTGCGCTTTAAGGCAGTTTGTATCACCGACTTGGCATTGTCCTCCGCTGCTTCTTTTCTCGCCGAGGTAGCAAATCCTACTCCTTGACCGAAATCTTTAAGTTGACGTACTCCGATATTGGAGGTCATAATGATCAGCGTATTTTTGAAATCAACTTTTCTGCCGAGACCATCCGTCAATTGTCCATCGTCCAATACTTGTAACAAAATATTGTAAACATCTGGGTGCGCTTTTTCGATCTCATCTAGCAAAATGACCGAGTAGGGTTTTCTTCGCACACGCTCCGTCAGTTGACCACCTTCTTCGTAGCCTACGTATCCCGGAGGTGCTCCGATCAATCTACTGACACTAAATTTTTCCATGTACTCACTCATGTCTATTCTGACGAGTGCATCTTCCGAATCAAAAATGTAGCGCGCCAATGCTTTTGCTAATTCCGTTTTACCAACGCCCGTAGGCCCTAGGAAAATAAAAGAACCAATCGGCTTGCTAGGGTCTTTTAGACCCACCCGATTTCTCTGAATCGCCTTCGTGATTTTGATGATGGCTTCATCTTGCCCGATGATGGCTTTCTGAATGTCTTCACCCATTTTTACCAGCTTCTTGCTCTCGTTTTGAGCTACTCGCTGTACTGGGATGCCAGTCATCATGGAGACCACTTCGGCGATATCTTCTTCGTTGACGGGATACCGTCTGGTTTTTGATTCCTCTTCCCACTCTACCTTCGCAAAGTCCAACTGTCGAACCAGCTTGCTTTCGCTATCTCTCAGATCAGCCGCTTTTTCGTATTGCTGATTTTTGACGGCAGAGTTCTTTTTATCCTTGAGGTCTTCTATTTTTTTCTCTAAATCTTCGATGTGCTTGGGTACGTGGATATTCTTTAAGTGTACTCTTGCGCCCACTTCGTCCATCACGTCAATCGCCTTGTCTGGTAAGAAGCGATCACTTACGTACCGATCACTGAACTTCACACAAGCCTTGATCGCATCGTCGGAGTAAGTAACATTGTGGAACTCTTCGTATTTTTCCTTGATGTTTTCTAGGATATGAACTGCTTCTTCCGCCGACGGTGGATCTACTACTACTTTTTGGAAACGTCTGTCCAACGCGCCGTCTTTTTCGATGTGCTGTCGGTACTCATCCAAGGTAGAGGCACCAATACATTGAAGTTCACCTCGGGCGAGGGCAGGCTTGAAAATATTGGAAGCATCCAATGATCCCGTAGCTCCTCCCGCTCCTACGATAGTGTGAATCTCATCAATAAAAAGAATCACATCGCGAGATTTTTCCAACTCCGTCATGATGGCTTTCATTCGTTCTTCGAATTGTCCTCGGTATTTGGTTCCTGCTACTAAGGCTGCCAGGTCGAGCATTACAATTCTCTTACCAAATAAAGTTCTGGATACTTTTTTCTGATTGATGCGAAGCGCAAGCCCTTCTACGATGGCAGTTTTACCAACACCCGGCTCACCGATCAGGATTGGATTATTTTTCTTCCGACGGCTTAATATTTGAGAAACTCGCTCAATCTCCGTTTCTCTACCGATGATAGGATCTAGCTTGCCTTCGTCGGCTAGCTTGGTGATGTCTCTACCGAAGTTATCCAAAACGGGCGTTCTGGACTTGGTAGCACCTTTGCCACCTCTCTGTTGATAACGACCTTGACCGCTACTCGGTGAGTCGTCTTCGAATGGCTCATCGGGATCGTCATCCGGACCGTTAAAAATGTCTGGTCGAGCAACGTCCCCCATTTCTAAGTCTTGCTTCACGTACTCTAGTTCTGATTTGTAAATTTCGTAATTGACATCAAATTCATTGAGTATGCGCGAAGCCAAATTTTCTTCGTGCTTCAGAATGGAAAGCATCAGATGCTCAGTACTGATTTCGTCGTTTTTCAAAATCTTAGCTTCCAAAAAAGTAACTTTCAAAACTTTCTCGGCGTGCTTGTTCAAAGGAATACTGCCAACATTTAAAGTAGCTTTGGGACTATTACTTCTCCGAACAGATTTTTCGATGGTCTCTCTTAATTCTCTGGAGTTAACATCCAAAGAGTTGAGTACTTTGATAGCAAGGCCGTCACGCTCCTGCATGATGCCCAGTAGAAGATGCTCCGTACCAATGAAGTCCTGCCCTAATCTAATCGCTTCGTCACGACTTCTGGAGATGACCTTCTTGACTTTTGGTGAAAATCTTTTGTTCATGATGTATTTTTTTCTTCTGGTGATTTGACAAAGAATTTTTACCAACTTTAAATTATTCTTCCCGAATGGTCGAGACAAAATTTTTCAATTCAAAATTAGTATGCGGATCGGCTGTTTTTAGAAGGTTTATGACAAGCAATGATAAGACTAATATTTTGGGAAAACAACAAGTTCATAATTAAAGTTTTTAGAAAAATAAGTTGTTCCCAATATTTGAGCATTACCGCTCCTTTTTTGCCCTTTTATTTTTTTGAAATAGCCGTGTTGTCAAAATAATGATTTGTGAATATCCGCTTTCGGATTTTATATTAATAGAAAAAATAATGCCACAGCACTATTTAATGAACGAATGTCAGGTCGGCTGCATGTTGCTTCAAATTGTCCGAAATTAAATAAACCTACGTTAAACTTTTTCGCTATCTGTCCCGACTGTAATACCTACTACAAAAACCACCCAATAGGTTTCCCGAAAATATCAGGTTTTTGTTTCACCAACAGATTTTTTTCTTCACGAAATCGGAAGCATATCGTACAGATGGGATTAAGAAAAAACAAGAATAGATTTGAATTGGATTCCGAACTCTGACGGCTGACTTACTAGCTATCGAAACATCTGAATAGGCAAATGGTTGAGACATTCCAAAGTGTACAGAAAGCTAAGATTAAGCCATTGAATAACAGGCGCAAATGTAGATGTTTTTTTTTAATATGAAAAATTAGTCTTTACCCGTTCGGGCTTGTAAAAACTTTGTTTTGAAAATAAATTAATAATTTCTGTAGATTTGATACTTTTGTGAAAAATAAATCATTCAAAAAACATTTTTGCGTAATTATGAAATATTCGATTGACAAGCAAGATAAGTATGCTGTCTTTTCACTACAGGACGAAAACCTTAATTCTACCATTGCCCCTGATCTGAAGTCAGAGTTTTTGATGATGAGAAATAGCGGAGTACCGAATCTTATCCTAAATTTAGAGGCTGTCAAATTTGTGGATTCTTCGGGTTTGAGTGCCATATTGACAGGCAATCGGCTCTGGCAAGATGGAAGTTTTGTACTCACGGGAGTCAACAGCGAGAGCGTGCAAAAATTGATTACCATTTCGAAATTGGACTCTATTCTCAAAATCATCCCTACGCTTAGTGAATCGGTTGACTATATTTTTTTGGAGGAAGTGGAGCGTGAATTGAACGGGGAAGCTGACTCCGATGATTAGTTTGATTTTGAATAGCTATTTTGGGTTTTGAACTATTCAAAATTTGAAAGGAGACATTCAAAATTAACAGTAACAAAAATATGCATTTTGAACTTACCATTTTAGGCTCCAATTCGGCCATACCCGCCAACAATCGTTTTCCCACAGCCCAAGTACTGAAAGTTCGTGGGCATCTCTACCTGATTGATTGTGGAGAAGGCACGCAGGTTCGAATGCGCGACAACAAGATCAAACGCTCCAAAATTAATCAAATCTTCATTAGCCATCTGCACGGCGATCATATCTTCGGACTCATCGCTTTACTATCTTCCTACAGCCTGAGCGGCAGGAGAGATCCACTACATATCTATTGCCCGCCCCACTTGGATGAGATCATCAATGTGCAAGTAAAATACACGGGGCATCCATTGCCTTTTCCGTTACAATTTCACATTACGAATCCCGCCGTTCACCAAAAGATATTTGAAGATACGGTGGTGGAGGTGTTTACTATTCCCTTAGTCCATCGGATACCCACCCATGGTTTTTTATTTGTGGAAAAAAAACAACCCAACTCCATGCGCCCCGACAAAATCGAAACGTATCAGATTCCCTTTCAAGATATCGGGGGCATCAAAGCTGGAAATGATTGGTTGGCGCCCGATGGTAAGTTAATCCCCCACGCTGAACTGACTGCCCCCGCTCCTGATCCTCGTGCTTTTGCTTTTTGTTCGGATACGGCTTACACCGAGGATATCATCCCTATTATTAAGGGTGTTGACCTGCTCTACCACGAGTCCACCTTTATGCACTCGGAAGTGGCTTTTGCCCAACGGACTGGACACTCTACCGCACAGCAGGCAGCTACTATCGCTCAAAAAGCTGAGGTTGGAAAGTTATTGTTAGGGCATTACTCATCTCGGTACGTGGAGTTAGATCAACTCCTTGAAGAAGCCAGAAATGTATTTCCAAATACTGAATTAGGACTAGAGGGAAAACGATTTAACGTACCACTAAAAAATAAAGATGTTTAAATCGTCGTTTTCCAAACGCATTAAAAATTATTCCCATCTTTCAACAGCACTCACGTAACCTGATTTCTTAATTTTAAGTTTAATCCTCTAGGAAGGTAGATTGTTTTTTTAGAAGAGAGAAGCCTGTCCCAAAACCTCGGGGAGAGCAGAGAGAGAACTTGAATTAAGCATAAGCACTTCATTTGTTCTTTTCTGTTGGCTACGTTGAAGGACTAGCAATCAGGGCGATGTTTGTTTTTTTGTCAATACTTCAACTTAGACACATTCCTGACCGATGGTGCAAGAAAAAAGCAGTTCGAACCAAAGTCTGAACTGCTACATCTCGTTGATTTTTTTAATCCTTTACTAACCTATTTCAACGAGTATATGCTAAAAGTTTTTTTAAAAATTATTTTCTAAAGCAAACTTACTAGATCAAAGGTAGGTCTCATAAAACGATCAATTATGAAAAATAACGCATTCCGATGTGTATTGTTGTTGTTGCTGGCAGCAATCTTTTTAGCATCTTGTTCGTCGGCAAACAGAACTTACAGGAGCGACATCAGTAAAAACACTACTCGAAAAAGTACCGAAAGGGGCGAACGAAAACAACTCAGAAAATCAATTGTCAAGCATTCCAAAAAATACGTAGGTATCCCTTACAAGTACGCAGGAAAAACACCCAAAACGGGATTTGACTGTTCGGGCTTCACCGCTTACGTTTTCAAAAAATTCAATATCGAAATTTCGACTGGCTCTCGCTACCAAGCCAGAACGGGTAGAGAAATTCCCCTCAAAAGAGCCAAACCAGGCGATTTATTATTTTTTGGAAAAGGACGAAAAGTGACCCACGTCGCATTAGTAACAAGAAACACACGGGAAGGGATAGAAGTGATCCACAGCACCTCCTCCCGAGGGATCATGGTACAAAACGTAAGTAAATCCAGCTACTGGAAACCCAAGATTTTATTTGCGAGGGATGTGATTACGAGATGAAAGGGAATGGGGAGGTTAGTGGAATCCATAGTCATTCATGAAAAAGTCGCTGGAGTGAGCTAGCGTAGCATTCACATAGTGTACCACATCCTAAGGATATTAAAGTAAGAGCAGACCACTTGCGTAAAAGTAAGTGGTTTGTTTTTTTAAGCATATTGAAAATTCACAGTCCGCTACGGAGCAAGCGAACTAGCGCGTTTGTTTTTGAGGTGAGATTTGGGATGGGGCTGACAGAAATTCTAAAAGAAAAAATAACATAAGACGACCGTTTTTGTTTTTTTTACTACTTTTATTTTCTAGTACAAAGAAGGTGCAATTTTTCGTCTATAGTTTTT
>JBCCJE010000258.1:0-7056 GCA_039027925.1 Bacteroidota bacterium | reverse complement strand
GTACAAAGTTTTTTGAAGTTTTGGGAAAAGTAGTATCGTTCATCAACGAAAGGTACGTAGTAGCGACTCCGTTTGTGTTAATTGAACTCATCATCAACAAGTAAATGCCCAAACTCAAAAACTTTGTACATTCTTAATTCTTAATTCTTAATCCCTCGAGGTTTCGGGACAGGCAATAATTTTCAATTTTCAATTTTCAATTGCTTCTTACTGCCTTCGTACATTTCAAATTTAAGGAATTTACAATCCAATGCTCCATTTTGTAGGCTTATTTTTTTGGAAGGACGCAGACCAATATTTTTTAAGGCTTGAAAGTTGGAAGAAATTAGCCACACTTCCCAACCCTTGAATTGTTGCTTGAAGCGGTCGCCCATCATTTTATACAGTTCGTTGATATTTTTGATTTGTAGCCTTTCGTCGTAAGGTGGATTGAGAACCATGATGCCTTTGGAGCTAGGGGCTTCCAGTTTTTCAAAAGCCATTCTTTGTAGTTGGATGACTTCGTCCAAATTAGCCGAAAGGGCATTGATTCTAGCCGTACTGATGGCTTTAAAATTTTTATCAAATCCAAAAATACGATGGGAAAAATCAGTTACGTTACTTTTCGCTTCCTGACGAACTACCTGCCACAGGTCAGCGTCGAAGTCTTTCCATTTTTGAAAACCAAAGTCTTTTCGCTTCCATTGCGAAGGAATATTTTTGGCGATCATTGCCGCTTCGATGGGGAGGGTGCCCGAACCGCACATCGCATCCAGAAAATCTCCATCTTTTTTCCAACCCGACAAAAGAATCATACCAGCAGCTAGGATTTCGTTTAGCGGTGCCTCCATCCTTTCGGCTCGGTAGCCTCTCTTGAACAACGGACTTCCAGAGCTATCCAAAGACACATTGACTTCATCTTCCTGAACGTGAATATTTACCCGGAGGGTGGGAGCGTGTACATTAACATTTGGACGACGCCCTTCATTTTCTCTAAATTGATCTACGATGGCATCTTTGGCTTTTAGGGCAATGTATTTTGAATGTTTGAAAAATCTAGAATGCGTAGTCCCGTCAATCGCTAAGGTATCTCTTACGCTCATGTACTTCGACCAGTCAAGTGCTTTGATGCGTTGGTAAAAAATATGTTCGTTGCGTGCCTTGAAGGAATAGATGGGCAGCAGAATCCGGACGGCAGTTCTCAACTCCAAGTTGGCTCGGTAAAGTAACTTTTGGTTACCTTCAAAACTTACAGCACGTTTGAATATTTTGACGTTATCTCCGCCCAATGCTTTGATCTCATCGGCAAGCACCTGCTCCAGTCCCTTGAATGTTTTGGCTAAAAATTTCATGTAAGAAGGTAAGGAAATTTAAGGCGTACGCTTAGTTTAGCGCACAGCTACCCGCTTTGAAAATGAGGTAAGTAGTGATTGTTCCTTTGACCACAAAAAAAAGAATCCCCGCCCAACCCAATCGCTTGAGCCATGCTTTGGTGGATTCATTTTTTTGTTTTTTATTTTTCATCATTACGTTTGAATTACTCCTACATTAAACTTCTCCACGGGAGAATTGTTCGCCGCTTCAATGCCCATCGAAATCACCTTTCGAGTCTCCAAGGGATTAATAATCGCATCCACCCACAGTCGCGCCGCAGCGTAGTAAGGAGTGGTTTGGGTATCGTATCTGCTTTTGATTTTTTCAAATAATGCTTTTTCTTCTTCGGGCGAGGGGGATTCTCCTTTAGCTTTTTTAGAAGCCATCTGAATTTGTAACAATACTTTTGCGGCTTGTGATCCACCCATGACCGCAATTTTTGCCGTAGGCCAAGCTACGATTAATCTGGGATCGTAGGCTTTGCCACACATGGCGTAGTTACCCGCGCCGTAAGAATTTCCCATGACCACACTAAATTTTGGAACCGTGCTGTTAGAAACTGCGCTCACCATTTTTGCACCATCTTTGATGATGCCACCGTGCTCACTCCTAGTTCCTACCATGAATCCAGTCACGTCGTGCAAAAATACCAACGGGATTTTTTTCTGATTGCAGTTCATGATGAATCGGGCAGCTTTGTCCGCCGAGTCGGAGTAAATTACCCCACCAAATTGCATTTGACCAGTTTTTGTTTTGACCACCGTGCGGTTGTTCGCTACGACGCCGACCGACCATCCGTCAATTCTAGCATAGCAACAGATGATAGTTTTGCCGTAGCCACTTTTGTACTCCGTAAATTTGGATTCGTCCACTAAGCACTTAATGAGGGCTTTGGAATCATAAGGCTTGGCGGAGTCCTCTGGGAAAATTTTTAAAATTTCGCTAGGATCGGAAGTTGGCGGCTGAGGATCAATGCGATCAAATCCAGCATCGTCAAATTTTCCAAACTTATCCACGAGATCACGAATGGTTTCTAGGCAGGTTTTGTCGTCGGGCATTTTATAATCAGTCACGCCAGAAATATCGCTTTGGGTAGTTGCCCCTCCGAGGGTTTCTTTATCTACTACTTCGCCGATAGCGGCTCTTACGAGATACGGCCCTGCCAAAAAAATGGAGCCAGTACCTTCCACGATGAGGGCTTCGTCGGACATGATGGGTAAGTACGCCCCCCCCGCTACACAGCTTCCCATGATGGCGGCAATTTGAGGAATCCCCATAGCGGACATTTTTGCGTTGTTTCTGAACATCCTACCGAAATGTTCTTTATCTGGAAAAATTTCATCCTGCATCGGTAAAAATACCCCCGCCGAATCAACGAGGTAGATGATGGGGAGTCTATTTTCCATAGCAATTTCTTGTGCTCGTAGGTTTTTTTTTCCAGTAATCGGAAACCACGCCCCCGCTTTTACGGTGGCATCGTTGGCTACGATCATACACTGTCGGCCTTTGACATAGCCGATGCCCGTGACTACGCCTCCCGCAGGACACCCCCCGTATTCTTCGTACATACCGTATCCCGCAAATGCTCCAATTTCGAGAAATTCACTCCCTTCATCGGTTAGGTGTGCTATCCGCTCTCGTACGGATAATTTTCCTTTGGCGTGTTGTTTGGCAATTCTTTTTTCACCACCTCCAAGGTATATTTTTTCGAGTCGGCTATTCACTCGGGAGATGGCCATTTTTAAAGCGTCTTCATTTTTACGCTTGTCCAGTTCTTTCTTAGATGTCATACGTTCAATAAAAATTTGGTGATCGGCGAATTTACGAAAAAACGGAGGGAATCATATGGTAAAAAAATGGCTTGTTTTTGGTAACAGTAGTAGTAGAATTTTGCATATGGATATACGACATATAATAATCAGTTTACTTACTTTGTTGGTCAGCCACACTTGTTTTTCCAATACACAGCGGATTGATAGTTGTCTGCAAGAGCTTCGGGCAGCCACTTCCGTGGAGGATGTTGCCGACCATGCTGGTTTGCTATACGAAACGAGTATTGCCTACGTGGAAGATGAACAGTACAAAGCCTCTATTAATTATGCCAAAAAATCTTTAGCCATCGCCGAGCGGGAACACTACGATTCTTTAGCCATCAAAAATATGCTCTTGCTCGGAGAGACTTTCTTCTGGGCTTCGGAGTATGATAGTTCTTTGCTTTATTTGGATCAGGCGATGAAGTTTGGGACCGCCAAGTCGGTCTTGACCCACTATGATTCCATTGACATCTACGTGGGATTAGGCAATACTTACTACTACATGGGAATCTTAGAGGAATCCTACAAAAACAGAATGTTGATCGTAGAGTTGACCAAAAACTCGACGGATTCGGTAGCCATTGCCAATAATATTTTCGCCTTGGCTGAACTGGATCGGGAGCGAGAAAAATACGATGAGGCACTCGAAAAACTAGCTTTCTGCATTGGCGTTTTTAAATCCCACGACCATCCTCAAGGTGTAGGTATTTGTTACGAAATGATAGGTAACATTTATTTTAAAAAAGAAGACTATCAAAGGGCACTCAAAAATTATCAGTTGGGGTGCGAGATTGATTTGGCTTCCGACTCTGACTACGGTAAAGCCTACTGCTATAATAATTTGGGAACTGCTTACACCCAACTGGGAGATCACGAGCAAGCGATGAATTATTTAAAAAAATCTTTGGAAATCCGATTAACCGCCGACCAAAGAGAAGAGATCATCGAATCCAAAATAGCAATGGCAGAACTCTATATGAAAATGAAAAAATGTGATCTCGCCAATCGGCTACTGACGACCTGCCTAGAGGATGCCGCCATCCAAAACATCAAGCCCATCAAAAGAGATATTTACGAAAAAATGTACAAGGTCAACAAAGGATGCGGAGACTTTAGAACCGCTTTTGAGTATCAGGAAAAATATTTTAAGCTAAGGGATTCCATCAATAATAACATCACAAAAAGGAGCCTAGCTAATCTGAGCTCCATGCATGAGCTAGAAACCCAAAAGCAACGGAACGAGCTGCTGCAAAAGGAAAAAGAATTGATACTGATGAAGCAAGGGCAGGAAGTCTCTGAGTTGTACACTTTGGTTATTTCTTTCACGCTCCTATTCTTGGTAGGCGTCATGCTCGTAGGAATTTGGATGTACCGAAAACTTTATCACTACAATAATGACTTGAGTACCCACAAACAGCAAATTGAACAACAAAATCAACAATTATTTGAAACTAATAACAAACTCAAATCCGCTAACGGAGAGCTGGAAAAATTTGCGTACATCGCTTCCCACGATTTGAAAGCACCGCTGAGAACCGTTGGGAGTTATGCTTCCCTTTTGAGAAGAAGATACCAAAACGTCATAGACGAAAACGGGCAGGAGTTTTTAGAATTAATTACCTCGGGAGTTCAGCACATGAGCCAATTGCTAGAAGATGTACTGGCCTATTCGAACGTGGAGCGAGGAGAAATGAAAACTGTACGTATTGATTTGAATGATTTGTTGGGAAAAGTTTTACAAACGCTCCATGCCAATATCAAAGAAAAAGGAGCACTTGTTTCTTATGATAGTCTGCCAACAATCCTCGGAAATCGGACGCAGGTTTTTCAAATTTTTCAAAACCTCATTGCCAATGCTTTGAAGTTTGTAGCGGAAGATACCGTACCCCAAATAATGATTGGTACGCAACGAAAAGCAGATTTTTACTGCTTCGCGATAGCTGACAATGGCATTGGGATCGAACCAAAATACCAAGCAGGGATCTTTACCATTTTTAAAAGATTGCACACTCAGCAAGAGTTCAAAGGAACAGGCATCGGATTGTCTATTTGCAAAAAAATAGTAGAAAGACACGGTGGCGAAATTTGGCTAGAGTCCGATGGCAAATCTGGAACGACTTTCTTTTTTACTTTACCTGCGGCGGTGATTGAAGAAAATTTAGTAGCGGAAGAAATGAACGCCCAAGGGTAAATAATTGAGCATAGAAATTGCACTAGGAAAAGTGCATCGGTATAATTTTTTTAGCCGATAAGTTATCAGCGGTTTCTTATATGCGAAAAGTGTCGTCCCGCTGGGATTCAAAAGCTATTGATTCGACTTTTTTTCTACCCACATTTTGTCTCTCTGGGACTTTTATATTTAGAGGTCTCAGAGGGACAAAATATGGGTAGGGTACAACAATCCATTTGCATATTTTAAGAGTCCCAGCGGGACGACATATCTCCATACAAGAAATTGCTGACACGTTATAGAAAACTCACATAAAGCCTTGATTATCAGTAGCATATAAAAAATGACGGATACTTTATCTCTTTTGCTTTTTTCTACTTTGCTAGTAGTGGGTACTTATCTTTTGTTGATAAATCCAAAAAGGTTATTCAATAGATTGAATGCGCTGGTGCTTCTACTTTGCGCAGGGGTCATCACCTTGGAGTGGAACATCTCCAATGCTCAACATCCCTACGACGTGGAATATCTTTCGTTTTTTAGGAGTGCGCTCTTATCCGGGATCACACTGTTGGAAGTACTGTGTGCGCTGTTTTTTGCGAGACCGTTTGAGAATTATGTTGATGAAAAAACCGTTAACCGAATAGTTTCGATGGGTCTAATGGTAGTATGTATATTGGTCGTCTATATTTCCAATGATGCTATTGCTATTTTACCAGAGCAAATAAACGGGGAGTGGCGCTACGAATTGGATAAATCTATTTGGCAAGGAAAATTAAAGATTGGCTGGTATTTGTTTATGATCATTGAGATGAGTACCTGTTTTTACATTGCTTACACCAAGGCTAAAAATCCAAAAGATCGGAGCTTGAAGCTTTGGTTGTTTGTGTTGTTCTCGACGATACCCGTTTTACTTTTCGTCAATTTTATGTGGTTTCCCAACGTAGATGCCCCTGGACGATTTGTGATTGCCCCTTATCTTTTTTTGGGTGTGATTTTGTTGTGTTGGGTATATGCTTATTTTGATTTGTTTGATCTTAATCCCATCGATGCATTGGATGATATTTTGGAGTCTGTTACCAATCTTGTTATCATAACCGATGCTCAGTTTGTCGTAAGGCACCAAAATGGATTGGCCAAAGAAATTCTCTTTAAGGATTTGGACGAGGTAGAAAATCCCGACCTGTTGGAGTTTTTTAACCAATCGAAGGGAATAGAATTGGAAAATCTCAAACTAGAGTTAAAGGATTTAAAGCCTTCGGAAAAATTAGAGCGCAATTTTTCGTTGCAAGTAGGCGATCAAGAGCGGGATTATTTTTTGGTAATCACCAAGGTGGTTAAAAATAAAAATCTACATACTGGCTACACCTTTGTTGCGACTGACATAACTAAAATGGTTGAAAAAGAAAAGCAGCTACAGCAGTACAACGAAGACTTAGAAAACACCAATCAGGAGCTAGAGCGATTTGCGTACATCGCTTCTCACGATTTGAAGACTCCGTTGAGAAACATTATCAGTTTTATTTCTCTCATCAAAAGAAAACTCAAGGCGCATCCTGATACTGATTTGTTGGACTTTGTGGATATCACTCAATCCAATGCGCAAAGCATGTACAACTTAGTGGAAGAAATTTTGGAATATTCAAGAGTCAAATCTGATCAAGTCAAAAAAGGTGAAGTGAATATGAATGAGGTATTGGCTCTGATAAGGAAGAATACTTC
>JBCCJE010000257.1:0-7077 GCA_039027925.1 Bacteroidota bacterium | reverse complement strand
TTTAATTTTCATCATCAATTTTATCCTCTCTTTTCTTTTTAAAATTGAAGTAAACATACCGAACTAGCTCTCCTGAAATCAAACCAATAAGGATTGGGATAATGTATTTTTCCATCGTCCGTTTTTGATTTTGTAAATCTTATAAGATCACTCCAACACATCAATCAAAGTGCGATAATCATCAAACACCGCACCGCCATCTTTCATTTCTAATAAGTCTAGCAATTCACTTCCGTAATGATCCTCTAGGTCAATTTTTGTTTGATCGGTTCTTACTTCGATCATTCCTTTCTCTAATTGAGCCAATCGCCAACGGTAAGTATTTTCCATTTTTTCTAAGATACGTTGATTGATGTCAATGTGATCCGAATCGGGTGCTACCGCTTCTACTTCGTTGATAGCCAGCGCGTTACGAGCAATCATTTTTCCAGATTCTAGGATGAAGTAAGCCGTATGCGCCCAAGTTTGGTCGGCGGTCAAAAGTTTGGAATACATTACCAATTGGAGATCCTCTTCGTTTTTGATGACATTTTTTCTACGGGTAGCCCCTCTCCATTTGAGGTCAACGACGAGGTGTTCATCTCCCCGTTGGAGGACGAGGTCTGCCTTAGCTTTGATGGGTACTTGCTGAAAATCTCCCTCCAAGTCCATCTCCGTGGTGACGACTTTCCAGCCATTTTTTTGAATCATAGCAACCAAACTCCACGAAGCGTACTTTATTTTATTGATAAAACCAATGCGTTCGGGTTCGCGCCCGTACATCAACAGAACAGCACCTTCTCTGGCGAGTAATTGATTTGCTTTGGCATCAATCCATTGCTCTACTTGCCGCTTGTTCCAGCCCTGAATATCTTCTTTGAAAAGTAATTCAAAAAAGCGGTGCGAAAGATTTCCCATCAAAGTCACATCTTGAACAATACTCAGGATAGAAGATTTGTGTAGCTTGATTTTATGTCGAAAAACCCATTGGTAGGGATAGTAAAACATAGCATCCAAGCTAGTGAAAGTTTCGTAGTTCCTTCCATCTTCACTTTCGTAGTCTGGTAGGAGTTGGCGACTATCTCCTATTTGAATAAAGGGCTGAGATTGCCCCAAGGGTTGATTTTGTAACAATACTTTTTCGGGCGTTTGAAAATACCGTTGTATAGCAGCTTTACCCGCTTCGTTATCTACATCAAAAGTGATGTCGGAAAGATTTTCGAAGGTAGCTTCCAGTACATCGTGTAGTGGGTGAGGAAATACTTCTGATCCATTGACCATCTCTGGCATAATTAAAATCAGACGATCCTTAGTACGTAGTACTGGCCGACTCCGCTGCCAAATCAGAAGTTTATTTTTATCCGTAGGAGACTGAAGGTGAATGTTTAAATTTTTTAAATAATTCAACTCCGAACCATACCATTGAGAGAAAAAATAATCGGGTTCGTTGCTCGAAAAATTCCACCATAACAATTCATCTACATTTTTGATAATGGCACTTGACTGATGAACAAATGGCAAGTGTCCGATTTCGGTTTCTCGAAATTGGGTAGGCGAAGGCTCGTAAATAGTTCTAACGATTCTCTCCAATTCCAGATTGGTAAGTTGCGTTTCCGTTTCGGGCTGGGCTTCTAACAAGTCTTTTACCCGCTTTGCCTGTTCGCTCAGGATCAGCATGGAAGTATTTTTTCCATTACTGTTTTCAAATTCTTCGGAAGCCCATCTCGCTAGGTATTCAAAGATTTGAATAGCATCAGCGATGGGTACTTTTTGGTTGATGCGGTAGCGAGTGCGTTCAAACCAAAAGTCGTATTGATTTTTTATTTTGTTAAAATCAACAGAACGATCTGCTTTGGCAGTCTCCTCCAAATCCCTGAAGTATTGCTGCGTGATCGCATACCATCTGTCACTTTTCACCCCCGGCGTTTGCGCCATGAGCATCGCAATTTGGTGCGCCAAATCATCCGCTAACGGCTTGACCGTAAGCGAGACGAACTCTAGGATTTTGTAGGGATCAATCGGCTGCCAGAGGAAAGTAGTCACCAACTTTAAAATTTGTAAACTGGGGCGCGCCAACGAAGCGGATAAAATCCCAAGGCTAGGCATCCCCTCCTGAATAAAGGCATTATCTAGTGCCCTGCTTTTTTCGGGAATCAGGCACAGCGGGCGAAAGGCTTCATTTTTCAAAAAGAAATTAGCGAGCCAAGCGGCGGCGTGGGTTTCCCGTTTTGATTTTACTAACAATAAACTTCCGTCATTTTGTAATTGCTGTTTTTCCTTCACGGAAGTTTCTTTGTTTAATACTTTTTGGAAAATCGAAAGATCGTGTTTAGTGGATATTTCGAACGGAACGGCATCCTCAATGCTAGCTCCCTCGGATTGTAATGTCCTAAATAAATCCTGAAAATGTTGGGGCAAATATTCGAGAGGTTCATTTAAAATAATTTTTTCAATGGGCTGTTGATGCGTTTTGATACGCTGAATAACTACTCGAAAACGATCCGCAAATCCTGCTGCCAAACGCAACGTATTATCGGTACTCTTGAAAATATTTTCAACGGAGGCAAGCGTCAACAAACGGGGAGGGGTCATCAAGTCAGCTTGAAAATTCCAGTTGCCCAAAACCAATTCATCTCGCATACCAAGTAGCGTGGCAGCAGTAGCCAATTGATCGGCTGCGAAGGATTTTTGAAAAAAACAATGAGGCGTATCCCTCAAATGAATTTGGAGGGCTTGCCGAAATTGTTCAATTCTGAGGTGTTCATTATTGTTGGGATGTCCTGCTTGCCCGAGGTGCGTCTCCAACATCAGCAACAACCCCTGCGGCCCAAAATGCTGTACATTTCCAACTGTACTTTTACTTTTTGGAAAAACAAGATCATCAAGCTCTAAACCGAAATGTATTTTCATATTTCTTTTTCATTATTTCGCTTTAAGTTTTTCAAATTATATTTTTCAAACTGTCCACCGTCAGTCCTTAGGCTCTCGGGGCAGCCGCCTCAAATCAAAAACAAAAATACTATTTTCAAAATTGCCCAACGGATGTTTGATAAAGGATTCTAGGTTTTGGTGTGTTAGATATTCCTCCTCGGTGACGATCAAATAATTGGCACCATTGTCCATAAATGCTCGAAAAACCCAAGGCTCAAATGGCTGCGGGTTCATTGCAAATTCTGACCATCCGCGCAGGTTAAAATAGTTTAAATTAAAGTTGGGACTTACGTCTGGCATAGTAATCACCTTTTCGGGATGTTCAATCCCTAGGGACTTTAGGTAGGCTTGCACTTGCTGTTTTTTGTAAGTCGTAACATTATATTCCCGATTAAAAATCACACCGCCAGCGTATCGCTCTTCGATACTTTCTTTAGCATAATGAAGATTTATAAATAAAAATACAGCTAGGAGCATTTTACTCAATAAATGGTTGCTTATTTTTGGAAAATGATTTTTGAAAACGTACAAAAAAGTTACGCTAACGGCAGCAGGGAAAGTCATCAATTCGATGGCGTAATAATCGTGTACAAAAAACTGCCGATAAAAAATAAGGAAACATCCTAATGCGCCCAGAAAGATTAATAGATTGAGAAAATATATAATTTCAGGTTGTTTTTTTCTCCATAAAAACAACAATACGAAAAGCATCCCAAAGATAGTGTAGCGAGTGAATGGATGAAAATATTGAGGCGCTCCCTCCCGGATAACCCAATGCCAAGTCTCAGTAATGGCAGGTTCTACCAAAGTCCAAATGGGGCGGGCTTTGGTCATAAAGATACCGCATTGGTGCAACTCATTATAATTTCTCACCCAAACGATCCAACTACCAATGATCACAAAACTGCTAATCCAGTACAAGAGATTCCACCAGCCTTTTTTGAATATTTTTCGATCTGATCTGAACTGTATCAGATTTAATTTTTCTAA
The DNA here is from genome assembly GCA_039027925.1 of Bacteroidota bacterium. GTDB lineage: Bacteria > Bacteroidota > Bacteroidia > Chitinophagales > Saprospiraceae > CAJQQY01. Next base: position 3,177 of record JBCCJE010000257.1, on the reverse strand, counting down.
TAGAAAAACACCCAACAATGCTAGAAAAGGAATCAGAACTGTAACCTTTAATAAACCTGCCAAGGTAAATAACAACCAACTGATTATCAGCCATTTACGTTTTTGATTTTTATAGAAATAATAGAAACAAAGCATCCCAGTCAGACACAAACCCAAGGCAGGAGGATTGGGGATATAATTGAATCCAAAAAAGGCAATGACGGGTGATCCCATCAAAAGGAACGGAGGAAACAGGGCATAAAAAATATCATTGGTCAAGTGGAATGTCAATCGAGAAATTGAAAATAATCCTAGCAGTAAAAGGATAAAATCAATCATTCGAAGTACGCCGTCGTGTGGAGTGAAGACCTTCCAAATCCCCGCAGTCAGATAATATAAAATCGGAAATTCGCTCGGTGCGCCGTAGCCTTCGCCGCTTATCGTATGATGAACACGCAGGTCGAAAAAATCCAATCCATTATTGTAATAATTTTGGACAAAAGATACGGAGTCACTTTGCCGCCACGAATGGGTAGCGTAGGGTGCGTAGTGAAATATCTCAAAATAATGAAACCACCAACTCACTGCGAGGATGAGCAATAAAAAAAAGACAACGTGCCATTTGTCTTTATTTTTAAAGTGTTGGGAAGTGAATGAATGGAGGATTTTTTTTACCATTATTTGGATTTCAAAAAATAGCGAAGATAGGTGTATTTGGTAGGAAATAAAAGTTGAGCTTTCTTTGTGACAAGGGTAATTGGTGCTAACTTCGAGGGTATTCTACTAGCCAATTTTTGGATAAAATTTACGGACTTTGCAAAACGCTTCTCCCTCGTCGGCGGGCATTATGATTGACATAAGGAATGTTTATTATTGAACCATTCAACCCCCCAAACTTTTCCATCGCTCCACTTTTGCAACCTAACATACAAACAAATTAAGGTTTCGCTTTATTTGAAAAATCAAATTATCCCTAATTTTGATTGCCTTTAAACCTTAAAATTCTTTTTATGAAAAATACATTTACCACTTTTCTTATTAGCTTTTTTTACTTGACGGCCTTCGGGCAAGATATTCAACTCATCGAATACGCCACGGGGTTCAGTTCTCCCGTGGATATTACCAATGCTGGCGACGATAGACTTTTTGTCGTGGAGCGTTCGGGGCGTATAAAAATCATAGATGGCAGCGGCAATGTGCTATCTACCAATTTTTTGGATATTGATAGTAAAGTTTTTAACTCGGGCTTTCAGGACGAAAGAGGATTGTTGGGATTAGCTTTCCATCCCGATTATGCCAACAACGGATACTTCTTCGTGAACTACGTGGACAATGGCGGCAGTAGCATCATCGAGCGATACAGCGTGGATGCTAGCAATCCTAACCTTGCCGACGCTACGAGCGGCACCAACATCATGACCATCGAACAACCCGCAGGCAATCACAATGGCGGCTGCATCAAATTTGGTGCTGATGGCTATCTCTATATCGGTATGGGCGACGGTGGAAGTGGAGATGATCCCTGGAACAATGCTCAAAATCCTCAAGAACTTTTGGGAAAAATGTTGAGGATAGATATTGACAATGGTTTGCCTTACACCGTTCCTGCCGACAATCCTTTTGTAAATGACAACAGTGTCTTGGACGAAATATGGGCGATCGGACTCCGTAACCCCTGGCGGTTTAGTTTTGATCGGGAGACGGGAGACCTCTGGATAGGCGATGTAGGTCAAAATGCTTGGGAGGAAATTGATTTCCAACCTGCATCAAGTTCGGGTGGAGAAAATTACGGCTGGAGGTGTCAAGAGGGCAATCATGTCAACAACGGTGTGAGCCAAAATGGATGTGGAAGTGCCAGCGATTACACGCCCCCAGTTTTTGAAGTGCAGCACCCTGCTGGTTTTGGCGGGCCTTGTTCAGTCACAGGCGGTTTTGTTTATAGAGGTACGCAGAATCCTGATATGGTAGGAAAATATTTTTTTGCTGATTATTGCTCGGGCGATTTTTTCTCCGTAGCACCCGACGGTGCGGGTGGCTGGGTAGGTCAAGAAATATTCGATTCTAATTACGACATTTCTACTTTCGGAGAGGATGCGGACGGAGAGTTGTACGTTGCTAGATTGGGTAACGGTAGAGTTTATCAAGTCGTATCGGACGCCTGTGCTTCGCTGATGCTTTCCGTCAACGTCACCAATCAGCCGTGTGAAGGCAACACCGACGGAACGGCCGAAGTAACGGGTGCGGGGGGAACACCTCCTTATACTTTTTCTCCTACTCTTGATTTGAATAATCTTGCGGGGGGCAATTATAACATTACTATTACGGACGATATAGGCTGTGCTACTTCGACTACTTTTGCAGTCAATGCCCTACCGCTTCCGAGCCAACCCACCGTTACCGTCAATGATAATTTATTGACTGCGCCCGCTGGATTTTCTAGCTACCAATGGCTCTTAGATGGACAACCGATAGCGGGAGCTACGAACGAAACTTACACCATCAACGAATCGGGCAACTACTCCGTAGAAGTGACCAACGCCAATGGCTGTAGCAATACCTCCGATGATACCAATGTGACGTTTACTAGCTTGGCAGCCATCCCTGCGTTGGAGGGATTACGAATAACTCCGAATCCTTTTGCTAAGGCTATTTTGCTAGAAATCGTAGTGAATGATTTGGTAAAATTGAATGTAGAAATTTTGGACTTGAATGGGAAAAGTGTTTTTTCCCAAGAGATACGGGTCAACGATAAATTTACACAATCCATTGATTTAGAAGCACTTAGCGCAGGCGTTTATTCCTTAAATATCAGAAGTGAAGCGGGTGTAGTCACTAAGAAGATTATTAAAAATTAGGCGGTGGGTCGAATCTATTGGTTTACGTATCGGATACCTTTGAGATGTTCGATACGTGGGGCTCAAACGGAAGGTCATCAACTTAGCGGCAGTCTGGGAGGGTAATTTCAAAATTCCACTATGAGTTTAATGAACTCAAAGAAAACGGTGAGGAAAATTTGAAATCACCCACCCAGACCAAAGGGTGATTGGCCTTAATTTATAGGTTTTTTGTGCTTCTTTTTCGGAGAAAGTTTGCGAGTTTGCAGGACGCCTCTCCCCCGCTGGCGGGGGCTGGGGGGTGGAATTTATGATCAAATGAAAAAAATCGGGTATTCCAACCCCCGACCCCCGCCAGCGGGGG
>JBCCJE010000256.1:0-7077 GCA_039027925.1 Bacteroidota bacterium | reverse complement strand
AGATTAACCCTGGAAACCCTGAGCATTCATCTATAATATTTCCATCACAATCAAAAATAGTCTGAAATGCAGCAAATAACCCACCACTACCACAGCCTTCATCGACAACAATGACACTAGATGAATTTAAGGTTCCTAGAGATAAACTTACATTACAATCAGGATCTTGTAAGGCAAGATTGATAATATTTTCTACCCACGGTAAACACAAAATATCGTTCGGATCGGAAGGGCAATTAGAGCTGGTTGTTAACTCTAAATTCGAATATGGGGTAGATTGTGGGCTCATATATTCATTTGAAATAGGTGTCCCTGATAAATTACTAAAATCCCAAAGTTGATTTGCTCCGCCATTCCCTGGATCGGGAACATTATTTTCAATGATAGTACCATTAATGATATCCCCTATCTCTACAAGGTTATTGCTGGTGACAGTAATTTGTGATAAGGAGAAAAATGGGAATAGTAAATAGAGAAAGAGTGAAAATCTTTTCATGATTGATTTTTAAGAGGTGATTAAAATTAGATATTTTCGGATATATTTTAGAGAAATTAAATAGGCGGGTAACCTAAAAATTGTAGAGATACTATGTAGGAGTTTTTCATAAACTAAGGGGTTTAAAGTAAATAATTATATGATTTATTGTTCTAATATGTTTTTAGTGCTTCATTTGTTTAATCACAGAGCTAAATAAAATTATTTTTTACGGTAGAATTATTTTTTAATAAATAAATCTACCCCTCAGTACCATTATCAATATAAAGGTAATCACTTTCCAGTACGTTTTATTGATAAAATTGGAATTACTTTTTCACCACAGACGAATTAAAGTAGTTTAATTTTGATAATATCTTTATTAACTGTCAGAGGCGCTTCAAGCGACTCTAACAGAGCTTATCCCACCAATCCTCTTCTCACTTCCACCTCGATCCCCGCATACACCAACAACGAAAACTCCTCCACCGTGATATTCACCGCATTGGTAAAATTGGTTCTAAAATCCGTCAACGTATTGGGGCGATCATATACTCTAATTACTTGATAATCAGGCATCTCGTTGATATAGTCCTCGGCTTCGAGGATGACTCTGATGGGTACAGGGTTTTGGTAAGGAATAGGAAAAAGGTGAATGCCCGTTTCTCCTTGGAGCAGCGAAATCAAAGCGTATCCATCTGCGATGATGAACTGTTGATCTTCATCTACTTCCATTTCGATATTCAAATAATCCAATAACTTTTCGTACAGAGTACACAAAAATTTGATTTGTGCTTCCCCTGCGTTGTTGATACAACTCTCCAATCGAAGCGTTACTTTTTGTGTATTATTTTTTAAAAAATCTCTAGCGAATAATTTTAAAAATGCGACTTCCAAATAGCTGTTGAGGAACTCTGTTTGCAGACTGTTATACTGTACATTGGTTCGGTGATACACTTCGTTGATTTCTGCTAATCCCTCTTGCTGAAAAAAATAATCCTTGTAGTTTTCCTTTAAAATTTTATCATTGTAGTCGTTCCACAAGGTACTGCGTTTGAGGCGAAGTGGGGCAGCTAATTCTAGGTGAAATTTTTTATCTCTAAAGCCCAAGGACAAGTTAGTGAGTCGCTCTTTCGTCTCCGCTATTTTTTCTTTAAAACTAAAATGCTCCGTTCTCGAAAAATCAACGATGGCGTACGCCTCCCGATCTCGACTTTCCATACGATCTATTCTCCTTTCGATGGCTTCTAAAGAACGAATCAATTTGGTGTAAAACCCTTTTCCCTTGGTCGCTTCTGGCAAGGCTGGAAACCATTGATCTTCCAAAGCCTTGATAAATTGTAGTGGAGTGATTTTCGGAATTAGATTGTTATTTTCCAAAAAAATCTCAAACAAAATGGGATTCGAAGTATAGGTGCTCACCAACTGCGAAGCCGTCAGTACGGTCAAATCTTTTTCTATTTGTCGCTTCAAGGCGCGTCCTCCCATGCGGGCATCAAATCCTCTGCGGGCTACCCACTCTAAGGCATCGGGAGCAATATTCAAAATCGTCGTTCTTCTAACAAAGCCATCACGGGACAACAAATCTTTGATCTGTAACCAAGCAATGTCCATGATGTGCTGCATTTCCAATGGCTTGAAAATGACGATCTCATCAATTCGATTGACAAACTCAGGTCGGAAATTATTTTCTACGGCTTTTTGGTAAATGGCACTTTCGTCGTGGGCGGCCGTTTTGAATCCTGCCTGTGAGGAAACTTGACTCGCGCCCACATTGGAAGTCATAATGATAATGGTATTCGAAAAATCAATCGTCCTACCTAGGCTATCGGTCAAGCGAGCATCATCCAATATCTGAAGTAACAAATCCAATACCTTGGGATGTGCTTTTTCAATTTCATCTAACAATACAATTCCAAATGGCTGATATCGTACCCTCCCCGTCAATTGCCCTTCGGGATTTTGGGCATTTCCAATCAATCTTTGCACTGCGGTATCGTCAATAAATTCGTTCATGTCGAACTGCATCAACCGTTCTTCGCTACCCGTCAAATATTTGGATAGCACTTTTGCGGCTTGAGTTTTCCCCACACCCGTGGGCCCGATAAACATAAACGAACCCATTGGTTTGTCGGGAGCGGTCAGTCGAGCCTTCATGGTGTGCACAACGTTGGCTAGGGTACTGACGGCTTGTTGCTGGCCCACTAGTTCTTTGGCAATTTCGTTGCTGATGGCATCTTGCTCTACAGCTTGGCTGGCATCAAAAATATTCTCGCTCAGTCCGCTGTAATTTTCGAATTCCGCTCGGACTTCGGGTACGTCTATTTTATTTCCTCGGTACTTAACCGATAGCTGCCGAATGATTTTAATAACGCTGCCGGGAAGAGCTTGGCGTTTTAGAAAATTTCTCCGAAAATCAAAAACGGCTTGGATAGCCTTGACGGTAATTACGCATTCGTTTTGTACTTCGAGTACTTTCCGATTTTCCAAAGTCATCTTTACCGCAGTCGGTAGGTCGGGTTCGTCTAGCCTGATGATTTGAAATAAATCCGCAAAACGGCGATCCTTTTCTTGAATAATTTTCCATTCTTCGGGCGTTGCCAAAATGACTAACTGTACTTCTCTTTTTTCCAAATAAGGTTTGAGTACATCATTGACGGTCATATTATTTTGGGCCGACTTTCCGATGTGTAACATAGCTACCGCATTATTGACGAGCATCACGTCCGCTCCTTTATTCGTTCCGTACGGACTTTTTAAAAATTCTAAAACGGCTTCCATTCGTTTTTGCCACATACCTACGATACTCATACCCGTAATAATTCGAGTAGGGTCAATGTGCCAAATACTACGATGGTGCTTCCCTTTGGTTTTGATTTCTAAATCTCTACGGAGTACCTCGTGGACGATGGTTTCTTTTCCGACGCCTTCTTTTCCAACTATCGCAATGGGCGTATTTTTGTAAGGAGACGAAAAAAGCATACTACCTAACCGACTCACCATCTCCTCTTGGTAGAATGCTCGATTCAAGCCTGTGGGGTAAACGCCATTGAGATTTTTTCCAATGTTCCATATTTCGCTCGAACCCTCCATATCGTCGCTACCACCAAACAGGTCAAACATGATACTCGGCGATTGACTAGCAAAACCGAATGGCAAATTTTTTCCCTGAATCTTGATTTTTATAATGGTCGTAAATTCTTTGGGAGAAGACACAAAATTTTCGAAGTTAAAATCTTCGGGATCTTGGGCTTCGTAGAGTTTTAATAATTTACTAATGATCGGAGGAGCGAGGGTTTTGATGTCTATTTTGCCCCGTTCATTTTTTTCGATCATAAACATAAAACTTTTAAAATGAGGCAAACACGCAATGGTTAGGTTTTGAATTTCAAACAAAGCAATTCCAAATTTACCCGTTCTAAAGTTTTTGCCCTTTAGCGGAATTTCCAAATCATAAACTCGATAGTCAATCTTTGGGTTAAACTTGAACCAATACAATTGTGTGATCGTATCCCTATCTAACTCAACTCCCTTCCAAACCCCCTGAATAGCTACCTTCATACGGGACAAGGCACTGTCAAATCTGCGGTGCACTATTGAGGTGTGGGAAAAAAATAATGGCTTGATCAGATATTGATCTTGACCATCAACTTTGATTTGGCTGACGTGCAATGGAAATTCTAATTGGATCGGTATGGCGGTCATTGCTTGAATTAAGAACCTGCCTTTGCCGGCAGGTAGATGAAAAATTAAGAATGAGGAATGATCGAAAAGTTTTGAATTTCGAAAGTGCTGAAATTAATAAAAACAATCAAAATAATTGGTGGAAATGGTTAATTTTGATATGTTTGGATTTATTATTTGAACAGAGATGAATCCCCCAAGTCAAAGGGTAATCATAAAATTAACCTCCAAATTTTGTGTAAAGCGAATGGCAGAAAGTTATAAATTTCCTCAATCCAACAACTTCAAATTCCGAGAACTCAAAGTGTATGCTTCTACGGAGTGGCTTGCTGATAATAAGAAAAAGTATCGGCAGGTTTTTGATCGCTTCGAGATCACCTATGTCTATGCTGAGCTTTCTTTTCACAATAAGCTATTTGATGTGGAAGATTGGGAAATAGACGTAGAACTCAAATGTTTTTCCCTCAAAAAAGGTCGTAAGGAATTGTGTTCCCTGCCCTTCCGCAGAAAGGTAAGTAAGTACGATCCCGTGGTCTTTATTCGGGAAGGTTGGGGCAATAAGAAAGAAGGAGTCTTTTGGAAAAAAGGTACGTACTACTGGGAAGCGTGGGTGGAAGGCGAAAAAGTAGCCACTAAATATTTTTACGTAGAGGATGCAGGTACCGAAGATTTGGATGGCAGCAATGGCTACCTGAGTGTGCAATCTTTAAAACTCTACGAAGGGCCTTACGATGATGTATCGGAGGATGATCGGGTGTATTTGAAGTCATTCAGTAGTGAGGAGACTCGATATATTTACGCCGAGATTTTATTGAAAAATCATCATCCCGAAAAAAACTGGCAATGTGAGTTATTCACAAAATTCTACAACGACGCTAGAGAACTCAAAGGTCAAGTGGTGCGCTTGCAGCGGGTGGAGAAAAAAGATGAATTTATCAAAATGACGGCTGGCTGGGGCTCCAATGTAAAAGGTTCGTGGCGTAGAGATCGCTACACCGCCGAGTTGGTTTTTATGGATCGCTTGCTGGCGACGATTCCTTTCGAGATAGATGATGAGTTTGAAGAAGGAATTGCAGGAGTATTGTTGCCCAATCATCAAGCCCCCGTGGTACTGACGCCCGACGAGGATTACGGACGTACTTTTGAGGAGGTGATGTCCAAGTTAAATAACCTAATCGGGCTGACCGAAATCAAAGAGCGAGTAAGGGATCACGCCCAGTACATTCAGTTTTTACAACTAAGAAAAGACAAGGGTTTCGAAGAAAAAGAGGAGATCAACGTCCATTCCGTTTTTACTGGAAATCCCGGAACGGGGAAAACGACGGTGGCCAAAATGATGGGGCAGCTTTATAAAAAAATGGGACTTCTCACCAAAGGACACGTACACGAAGTAGATCGAGTAGATCTAGTGGGCGAGTACATCGGGCAGACCGCCCCCAAGGTCAAAGAGGCCATCGAAAAAGCGAGAGGTGGGGTATTGTTTATAGATGAAGCCTACGCCTTGGCGCGCTCCAATGACGATAGCAAAGATTTTGGTCGGGAGGTCATTGAGATTTTGGTAAAAGAAATGTCCAACGGCAAAGGTGATATGGCCGTAATCGTAGCGGGTTATCCCAAGGAGATGGAGCATTTTATGGACTCTAATCCAGGACTGAAATCCCGCTTCAAGTTATACTTTGATTTTACGGATTACCTCCCCCAAGAGCTTTCCCAAATTGCGGAATACGCCTGTACGGAAAAAGATGTCAAGCTAACGATGGAAGCCAAAAAGCAAATGGACGAGTTGATTACCGAGGCTTACCGCGGGCGAGATAAGACTTTTGGAAATGCTAGATTTGTGTATGACCTCATAGAAAAAGCCAAAATCAACCTTGGGCTACGGGTGATGAGCGACCCCAATCCACGGGGCTTGGATGCTGATCAGTTATCCATCATTGAATTGCAGGATGTGGCCAATATCCAAATCAAAAAGAAAAAAGAGTTACCCTTCATCCCCATTGATCATAAGTTGCTCTCCGAAGCCATGATCGAATTGGATACTTTGATCGGTATGGACGCTATCAAAATTCAAATCAAAGAGATGGTTCAACTTGTGCGGTACTTCCGTGAAACTGGAAAGGATGTACTAAAAACCTTTTCACTACATACGGTTTTAGTGGGAAATCCCGGCACGGGAAAAACGACCGTTGCGAGAATTTTGACTAAAATCTACAAAGCACTTGGTGTACTCGAACGGGGGCAAATGATCGAAACTGATCGCCAAGGATTGGTAGCGGGTTACGTTGGACAAACCGCCATCAAGACGGCCGAAAAAATTGATGAAGCGATGGGCGGAGTCCTTTTCATAGATGAAGCCTACGCCCTTACCATGAAAAGTGGAGGAGCACACGGAGACTTTGGCGATGAAGCTGTCCAAACAATTCTTAAAAGAATGGAAGATAACCGAGGAGAATTTTTCATTTTTGCGGCGGGCTACCCCGACAATATGGAAACCTTCCTCAAAGCCAATCCGGGGCTTAACTCTAGGTTTGATAAGATTTTAAAATTTGAGGATTACTCCCCGAAAGAACTTTCCTCCATTGCAAAACTAATGTTAGAAACGCAAGGCATTCAAGTCACCAAGAAAGCGAACGAGCACTTAGACAAATACCTCAACTTCCTTTACGAGTATCGGGATAAGTATTTTGGTAATGCCCGTGAGGTGCGGAAGGTAGTCGTAGAAGCAGTTAAAAATATGAATCTTCGATTGGCAGAACTGCCCGAAAAAGATCGTAATCCCGAAATTCAATTTGTACTCACCTTGGAAGATGTGAAAAATTTCAAACTGAATACCACGGACTTTATTTTTAATAAAAAGAAAATTGGATTTGGGAAAAAGTAAACTTAGATATGCCAAATTTTAAAAATTTGGCATATCT
>JBCCJE010000255.1:0-7082 GCA_039027925.1 Bacteroidota bacterium | reverse complement strand
TTACTGATTTTAAAAACTTTACCCACCTCGTAGAGGAGCTTCCCCCCGAAGTTGTTATTGAAGTTTTGGATACGTGCTTTTTAGCTTTCGATGAAATTTGTGAAAAAAATAACATCGAAAAAATAAAAACGATTGGCGATAGCTACATGGCCGCCGGGGGATTGCCCGTAGCTAATCCTAACAATCCAGTTGACGCAGTTCGAGCCGCTTTGGAAATTCAAGAGTGGATGCACAACTGGGATCAACGTCAGTACGCCACACCAAAACAAAAATGGGAAATCAGAATTGGCGTACACTCCGGCCCAGTGATGGCGGGAGTAGTTGGAAAAAATAAGTTTGCTTATGATATATGGGGCGATACCGTTAACATCGCTTCCCGGATGGAATCCTGTAGCGAAGTTGGTCAAATAAGTATTTCGAAAGCTACCTTTGAATTGGTCAAAGATCACTTTGATTGTGAATACAAGGGAAAGGTAGCCGCTAAGAATATTGGAGAAATTGACGTTTATTGGGTGAGGCCTTGAGGCTGGGAGTTGTGTGTTTTTGGAGGTTAGTGCTGATGATTGGTTACAGTTTGCGCTAATGCTTCAGCGTTGGTGTGTTCCTCTACAAGCCTACCGAAGTCTCGGTAAAACTACAAATACGATATACGGTAAAAAATGAAAAATGAAAACTTTAACGCTGATCGGTTATGGTTTTTATGATCTTTGTGACCTAGCTTTGCTGGCAGGTAGATTCTTCCCTAACCTGTTATTTTCCTAAATTAGAGGAATTGATGTGAGCATTTTAAAAATAAATCGCCCAATGAAATTTTTTCTCCTGTCTTATTTGCTGTTGCTTCACCTTGTCTCCCTTGGACAACTCAAACCCGACCTTTATCCAGAAGATCTCAATACCGAGGAAATTAGGGTTAATTGCTACTGCAAACCAGGCGTAGAAAATAAATCTCCTTCGAGAGGATTGGCTCTCATCTATAACCGACTAGGCGCAGGAACTTACCAAGACGATCAAAATACCTCGTTCTCTGATCCAAGGAGTGCCTACACTCAAAGGCAAAATTTTGAATTTAAAATCAAAGCCCCTCTTATTTTAAAGGATAACTTCAAGTTGCTGCTAGGTTACAAAAGGCAGGTAGAATATTTTGATTTCAATCAATTCGGAGAGGAATTTAATTTCGCATTTCAAGAACTCGATGAAGAGACGCTAAAAAGTAATACCATCTCCCTTTTGGTTTCCAGGCCATTGAATGAGACGAGGTATATGATTTTTAGATTAAGCTACGGCGCAGATGGTGACTACGGCAATTGGATGTCTTTTCGGCAGAAGTATGCGATTTACAAATTTTTTGGATTGTATGCCTTCAAGCCCAATGCCGATTTTGAATGGGGAATTGGCGTAGGAGCTACTAAAAATTTTCGAAGATTCGGAGCTTTGCCATTTATACTTTACAATAGAAATTTTAATAAAAAATGGGGTATCGAAGCAGTTCTACCGGGATTCGTATTCGGAAGATATAATATCAATCGAAATAATCTCTTACTCTTCGGCGTAGAGTACGAAAGCGAAAGTTTTAGAATAGACTCTGATACAGATAATCCTACCGCTTTTGCCTATGCCTATAACCATTCTGCTATCAGAAATTCCATACGCGTGGAACATCGAATTGTACCTTGGGTTTGGGGTGCTATTCGGTTGGGGTATCAATTTAACTTTAATAGTGAGTTTGATTCGAGGAGCGACGAGACGACGTTGTTTTTTGCAGATCCTACCAATGCGATGTTTTTGACGATTGGAATTTTTGTCTCACCCGAGGGTGTGTAGTAGATTGCTTTGCTACCAAAAGCTAGCAAAATAACCTACTTTTTAATAAACTTTGCAGTTGAAAAAATTTGGCGCTCCCTATCCGTTACTTTTACAAAGTACGTGCCCTCGTCCAAAAAATTTATCGTCATTTCGTGGCTACCCTTAATGGTCGTCTCAGTTTGATAAACTACTTGCCCTTGAATATTATACACTTTGAGGATTGGATGATTAAATTCTTTAGGCACCACAATATTTACTATATCTTCTGCTGAATTAGGAAAAACCGTAATATCAGGCGCAGATTCCAAAGTAACAGATGTGTCATTATTATTTTCATGATTACTTTAGTTTTTGATCATCCTCAAAACAATTCGAATCACTAAAATACAAAACCCCTTGATAAAAATATATCAAGGGGTTTCCTTTTATGTCCTTGCCAGATTAGTCACAGGCTGTCGTTCGATTGATATCACAGTAGGTAGCCCACCAAGGGTTAAACTGATCGTCCTCGGTATCATTGCTCATAGCCAAAACACGATCTACGTCGTCGCCGTATCGCAGGTGCATATGTATGGGATCACCGTGGGGAGATCGCGATAGCACGTACTTAAAGTTCATACAGTCACCCGAGAAATCCTGTACTTTCTCAAACACATCCCAGATAGACGTCTTTGATTGTTCGGGATAATAATGAGGATCGGGTCTGCTGCCTATAAAGTGATAACCACATTCGGCAAGTTTTTTCTCCAAATCATTATGATCAAAAAAAGTCATTTTCGTTAAAGACCCTTTTTCGTCACTCGTTTCAAGAATAAGCCGACCGGGGTTACGTGGATCATTTTGCGACATAGAATCACCTGGGTTGAGATGAAATTCACCGTTCATCGTGAGGTACGTGAATGGCGGTCTTTCGTCTTGTGCTTCGTAGTGACTGTGACCATCACCACGTTCACCCGGAGCGTGTGAGTGGCTATGGCTCGCATCGTCGGAGTCGTGGGTATGTGTATCCGGGCCGTGCTCGTGCCCACAGCTAGTGTACAGTGCGAAGATGACTACGCAAATGAAGTATTGTAATAAATGGTTAATTGATTTCATGGTAGATTTTGTTTTTAATTAAAAATTATAGTTGATCCCCAGCATGACATTATTAGTAGGAGCTGGCGTGAAAATTTGTGATCCTGGACCACCAAATACCACTTCGGAGTAGATGGAGTCGAATACGTTACGTATCTCCACAAAGACGCGCCCTTGATTAGAGGACTGCTGGTTAAAATTATAAAAAAGGAAAAAATTAGTAACGCGGTATCCTCCGTACCCCGCAGTGTTCTCTGCGTTAGTGGAGTACGATCCTACATCTCTAAAAAGTACGCGTGCACCTAATCCATTTTTCAATGCGTAGGATACATCGAACGTCGCTATGCTTTGGGGGACATTGGTGATTTCTTTGCCCTCTAGGCTTTCCTCTGGATTATTTTGGACTTCGGTACTGGTGTAGGAGTAAGTTCCTCTTATGTTAAGTCCCTCTACTGGAGTGATAACCACCTCGGACTCAATACCCATTCGTGATGTTTCTCCGATATTAACAAAGTCACCCGACCCCGGAGGATTTTCGAATATCTCATTAGTAGTGTTTAATATCCAACTTACTACGTCAATCATCAGCCAGCTAATCCCATCGTACCTAGCACCTAGCTCGTATTGCCAAAGGACCGACGGATCAAGATCACTATCCGGCTCATACTTCAAGGTACTGTTGGGCAGGGTGAATCCTTGTGATACACTTGCTCTTAGGTCAAGTCCTTTAGCAACAGTAGATCTGATCCCAACTTTTGGGCTTAGATTCGACAGCGTACTCATATCAAGGGTAAATGAAGCTGCACCGGGATCACTATTTGTAAAGGAACCAAAATATTGATCGTAGCGTAGGCCCACCGACATTCGTAGGTATCTACTAAGGTTAAATTCTCCCTGACCAAAAACCGAAGCGGTCTGCACATCAAATTGTCGGTCAAGAAATAGATCACCACGTATTCGGTTGCTTGATTCCCAGCGCATCCGATCCGTGCTTTCGCTATAATACTCTGTACCTGCAATCCAGTCAATACCGATCGTACCCAACTCGCTGCGACCCATTAAGATTAGCACCGACGGCGTAAACATTACGGGTATTGAACCGCTCTGTCTGACCACCAGGCGTAAAGCCAAACTTTGCGAATCGCGTAAAGTCCTGCTGTACTGCGTAGCCAAATACAAGCAGCCTAAGATTATTATTAAAGTTGTGGTTGATGTCCACCCGTTGGGAGTAAAACTCCTTAGCTCCACCGTCGTCTTCAGCATTTGCATCTTGTTCAGTTCTACGATCTTCGTCTTCTACTTGCTCCTCAGAGATGTAGCCCGCAGCATCCCATACGCTAGAGTGACCTCGTAGCGATAAAGCAATATCAGTCTTATTAGAAATCTCGTAACCAATACGTCCCGTGACGTTGCCTCTTCGTTGATCGGAATTGTCGGCGTAGCCATCGGATTGGAAAAGTTGGAAAGCTAGATTGGTATGTAATTGTTTACCTGTTTTTTCAATTGGTATTTCTCTACCGAACACGTATTGTGCATTGAGTGTGTTAAAAGACCCACCGCTGAGACTAAAGTTTTGGTAGTTGCCTCCTTTACGAGTCTCCAGAGCGAGTGTACCGCCTTCGGCAAATCGCCCGTACAAAGCTGATGATGGTCCTTTGTACACTTTTACACTTTGGAGATTGAGAGGGATCAGTACATTGAGGTCAGCGTAGCCATCGGAATGCCCCTCGGCTTCATTGAGTGATACACCGTCTATCTGTACTCCTGCTTGTCCTTCGTGGCCACCACCTCCAAATCCTCGTATTGAAAATTGGTCAGCTACTCCACCTTGACTGTAGGCCGAAAGATCTACCCCCGGTATCTGTTCGATGATACGAATGGGCAAATCAACGTTGAGTGTTTGAATGGCAGCTTGGTCAATCTCATTGACAGTGATTGTTCGGTTAGCTGGATTTAGGGCTGCACCAGCCACGTAAATCTCAGTAAGACTAGTACTACTTTCCCGCAGTCTGACTTTAAAAGATTTGACGTCGCCAGCGTTAAGGCTAATTCTCTCCGTGTAGGTAGCGTAGCCAATGGAACTGATGACCAAATTATATTGTCCAGATGGAATATTGGATATTTCGAATGCACCAGTATCGTCGGTGATGGTACCCATCGTAGTACCTTCAATAGCCACGTTTGCCGCTACTAGGGCCTCACCAGATTCAGATAGCACGTTACCTAGTACGGTTGCATTATTCTGACCATTCATTGGCCATTAAAAATATTGAGAGAAAAAGTAAAATTAGTAAGTGTCTAATATGATTAATATATTTCATTTTTTAAGGTATTAATGCTTTGATCCAATGAGCATATCTCCTCATTGTTGTAGCTAGCTTTCTCGGATTGACCTAATTTTTCTAGCCACAAATAAGATAAGGTGAAAAGCGTTGGCTCAATCAAAGCTTTTGGTTTGACAATTGTTTCAGCGCTCTAATCCGAATCCACGAAAGGGTTGAGATAGATACCCGAGTATCTTATCCAAGATTACATCCCAGCAGGATTGTCACGTTCTTTGACAAAATGGACAAGACTACTTGACTCGAATCAGAAACCAATAAATAGGAGTTGCAGTCGGCGAGCGACACGGACTGTAACCGAATACGGAATTACGCTAAGTCTGGTGGGTCAATAAGGGTAGGAGTGTACAGGCTAGGCAAAAATACCTCTCGATAGTAAGGTCTATCATTCGACGGAGTATTCATAACTAACCATCGCTCCTCATCGAAAGTGTTCGTGCAAATTAGTTTTAGCTTTAAATCTGAATTGGAGGATCGAGGATTAGGAAAGGTGTGGTCATTTTCACCAACAGCCGAGTGTGCTATTTGTAAAAAATCATGGCCGTGAGCTAAATTTCCAATACCATCCGTATGTGAAGCTAAGGTGTGATCAGCAGTTCCACCGTGACCTAAAAAATGAGCGAACTCCAAAGTACAACGATACAGGGGTTTGGACATGAGTATAAGCAGCAGGACTGCTAGAGGTAGATGATATTTTTTTTGAATTTTGATTGGGGTGCTTTAAAGAATGATTTGAATATTAGGATCTCATTTCAAGATAAATAGTAAGCCTAGCAGCTACGTCGGATATCTTGATGAGCTAAATGTAAGAAACTATTGATGGCTAACAAAATATTTCATCAAATAATATGGATGTCCGCATTAGGACAAGTAAATTTTGTTCGAAAAACTAATACTCCAATAGCTTGTTGAAAAGATACTCCTGTTCGAAAATCTTTTATTAACAGATAAAAAATCAATAACATGAAAAAAATACCTAGTGACATCATCCGCAACGCACGAAGCTACCAAGATTATCGTAAGCATATTGACGAACTATTCGAACAAGGTAAAACCTCGGGTACAGATCACAGCGAAGCAATGTTAGCTTATACGAAATTAAATATTTCCAGAATGCGTAGGCTGGATAAAACCACACGCCTTACCGAGGAGACTTTAAACCACATCAAAAACATCAAGCAAAAAACCGTATGGTTGGTTATCACGGAAGCGTGGTGTGGAGATGCTGCCCAGATCATTCCCGTTTTGAATAAGATGGCAACACAAAATTCGAACATTGATCTAAAATTCATTTACCGTGATGAGCACCCCTCGATCATGGATGCTTTTTTGACCAATGGTAGCAGATCAATCCCGATTCTCATCACCGTCAATGCAGATACTTTAGAGGTGATAAATAGTTGGGGACCACGACCCGCCGAAGTTCAAGGTATGGTGATGGACGCCAAGGCAGAAGCCATAGCTAAGCCCGAAGAAAGCAAAAAGATTTGGAATGAGGCAAAGAAAAATTCACAACTCTGGTATGCAAGAGATAAAACTAAAAGTATTCAAAGTGAAGTGGTGGATTCGATTATCTGACCTGACCTATTGAAACCTAGTATGGGTAACATCGCTACGAGCAGCAATAAAAATAAAGAAGGCACGAGGTAGGTGCTTTCTTTAGTTGCTGTGATTGTGGAAAAATCATATTCTTTTACGATGGACAACGAAATCTCCCGCTTATCTCGATTAACTGCCATTCTTATTTTATTGCAATCCAAGCGAATCCTTACGGCAACCGATATTGCGGAAAAATTTAAAATAAGTAAACGTACTGCCTATCGGGATTTAAAAGCATTAGAGGCAGCAGGAGTTCCTATTTTC
>JBCCJE010000254.1:0-7090 GCA_039027925.1 Bacteroidota bacterium | reverse complement strand
GGTAGCGAAGCAGAGTTCTGTGGTTTAACAGTTATATATATTTGATTTACAAGCAACTATGTATATGAAAATATAAATTAGTTCTTAAAGCTAACTTTAGGAATATAAAGCGTTAGATTGGTAGCCCAAACCAATCTCTAAACTATGCGTAAACGAAAATTTAAGCCATCAAAAGATGAGCTTTGGAAATCTATTATTGAAGTTTTCTTCGAGCCTTTCATGCTCTACTATTTTCCAGAACAAGCTAAGAATATCAATTTTAACCGTGGGTACGAGTTTTTGAATCAAGAGTTAAACTCAATTCAGCCCGATGCTGATTCTAAAAATAGAAGAGCGGATAGACTTGTAAAGGTTTGGTTGAAAAATGGGAAAAGTTATTGGATACTAATTCATATTGAGGTGCAGGGATACGTAGATTCAGAATTTACCTTTAGAGTTTACAGTAGCCATTATCGAATTCGGGATAAGTTCGGAAAGCCAGTTGCCGTGTTTATTATTTATACGGACGACAGTCCAAGTTTCAGACCAGAAGAATTTAGAGAAGACATTCTCGGTACGTTAAGTTTACTGAGGTTTCCGTACTACAAAATTTTGGATCATGCGCCGAGTGATTCGTTTATATCTGATAATGTTTTTTCGCTGATCTCCGAAGTAGCATGGTACGAAATACAAAAGAAAAAGTTGAAGGATGAAAATTATTTGAAAATAGGAAGAAAAATTGTGAGGAAACTGGTTCGAGGTGGTTTTGATCGAAAGACTGTTAATGACGCTATGCGGTTTATTCAATATTATTTCCCTTTTGAAAAGCAGGAAAATATTGATAAATTTGATAAAGACATTAGTGTAATCTTAAAAAAAGAAAAGAATATGAGTATTACAGAATTAATTCGAAAATATGAAATAATGAATATCAAGGAAGAAGGCAGAGAAGAAGGCAGAGAAGAAGGTAGAGAAGAAGGCAGAGAAGAAGGCAGAGAAGAAGGTAGAGAAGAAGGAAAGGAAGAAGGTATTGATATTGTATTAAAAGTGATTGAACTTCACGAACTTGGAAAATCTGTGGAAGAAATTAGTCAGCAACTACGTATTAGTCCTCAAAAAGTAGTTGAGATAATTACTAAACTAGCATAGCTTCCCAATAACTACTTTTTTCTAAAAATGGAACATGAATATTACAGAATTAATTCGAAAATATGAGACAATGAATATCAGAGAAGAAGGAAGAGAGAAAGGAAGAGAAGAAGGTGTTGATATTGTATTGAAAGTGATTGAGCTTCATAAACTCGGAAAATCTGTGGAAGGAATTAGCCAACAGTTACAAATCGCTCCTCAAAAAGCAATTGAGATAATTACTTAGTTAACATGACCCTGATAAGCAATTATTTCAAAACTGACCCGAAAAAATATAAGTTAGCTTCTCAAAAAACGGTGTTAATGTCATCTGCATTAACACCGTTTTTTGTTCCTTTTTTATTTTTGCAAAAAAAAATGAATATATGAAAAATTTAGTTTTGATACTTTTCTGCGCTTTAATTGTCCAAGCTAGATTAAATGCACAAGAAGATAATGATGTGGAAGATTCAACCTATTCAGATTGGATGGAAAAGGCCAAAATAGCGATGGAAGCACAGGATTATACATCGTGTATTTCTTGTTATCAGAAAGCCAGAGCACTAAAGCCCGAAGATTCGGAAAGCCAATATGGCATCGCTCAATGTTATGCTTTGGATAAAAAATATAAGCGAGCTAGAAC
Organism: Bacteroidota bacterium; assembly: GCA_039027925.1. GTDB lineage: Bacteria > Bacteroidota > Bacteroidia > Chitinophagales > Saprospiraceae > CAJQQY01. The sequence continues at coordinate 5,340 of JBCCJE010000254.1, read as the reverse complement.
TCACTTGGTCAAATCTATCCAACTGGATTGGGCAAATATTGAAACAAAGTTGGATAAGGATGAACTTATTTTCAAAAAACTGAAACGCAAAAAACGACATTGGCGAAAAGTACAATCTGCCCTAACAGCTGAGAAAAAGAACATTAACCTAGCACTTCGTCAGGAACTGTTAGACATTTTCGAGGCTGATCAAAAATATAGAACAGAAATTCAGAAGGTAGTTGGAGAAAAAGGATTTGATGTACTAGAAGTAGATAAATTACGGCTTAAACAGTCTGAAATAGATCAAGATAACCTCAAAAAGGTAGAGGCAATCATAGAACAATATGGTTATCCAAGTCACAAACTTGTGGGCAAAGGAGCGAGTAAAAGTATTTTTTACGTCATCCAGCATTCAGAGACTAAATACCAAGAAAAGTATCTACCACTTTTTTTAGAGGCTAGTGACAAAGGAGAGTTGAAAAAATCTGAACTTGTTTTGATGATTGACAGAATAGAAGTCAATAACAAACGACCTCAAATATATGGTACACAAATAAAGCACGAACCAGATGAAAAAAATTACATATACCCTATCAGGGATGAAAAAAACGTAGATAAACGCCGAGCATATTTGGGGCTTTCTCCACTCAATGAATATTTAAAAAGATTCGATTTGGAATATACATATGAGCCAAAGACATACGATAAAAATGATTTTCGAAAGTTTGTGAGAGCGTGGGATCTAGTGGCGATTAGAAATGCGGAAACTTACGAAATCATATATAAACCTGAAAGAGAAATATCAATCGAGTTCACTAGAGAAGGTAGGTTAAAATATAGTCTTGACGTTAACACTTGTGAAATACCGTATAGAGCAACCGATAAGGGTCGCCTAATGATCTCCCCTCTCCATAGTTGCAGCCGAAATGGAAAAGATGATCCTAATTTGAAAAAAATACTCAGCTACAAAGACATCAATGAGTTTGAATTATTTGACAGACATCTTTATTTGATGGATAGCAAAAATCAGTTGTGGGAGTTTAAGCGTAAAGTATTTCCCAAAAGAAGCATTCGAAGTAATTAGTTCCAAGTGTTGCATTTACAGGGAGAGACTATCTATTAGGCATTGTCTAATGTAACGGCACAATTAGATGAAATAATGAATTGTAATAAGCGTCAAGAATACTTAAAGAACAAATCCCAATCTTTCAAAAGAAAGATTGGGATTTAATTGTTTTACTGAATATTCAACGTGAATGTTAAAAGGAAGTCAGTATCTCCATCAGTAGCTCCTGAAGTATCTGTCTTGATATTTTCTGGCTGATGTTGTAAGTTTGCGGTAAACATACCTCCCGTTAAAGTGGAGGTTGCAGTCGTCCAAGTAGTTGATAAACCTACGGGACGTCCATTTTCATCTTGATCATTGTAGTTGATCGGATCAGCAGCATTATCAATGTTTCCATCTCCAATTGGATCAGAAAATGCGCCGTCTGTGAAACTAAAGAATATTTGGTGCTCGTCGTCTTCATCAAGAATCTCTGCTCCGATATCCTCTGAGTCATTAGGATCGAGATTATTAAAAATCTCATACGTCAGCGTGTAAGTCTTTCCGGCATCAAGGGTGATTGGATCTAGTATCGCAAGCTCTAATACTCCATCACCATCAGGATCTTGAGCACTAGCTTCGACCACATCCGTTGCGTCTGCATCATTAGTAAAAATGAGTTTCACATCTGTGATAACCTCTACTTCGTTTACATCATCGGGGGCATCATCGTCACCACATCCTGTAACTAAAATACCTACCGCAAAAAAAGCAAGTAAGCTGTACTTCTTAAAGTAATTAAATACTTTCATTGTTAATTTGATTTTGAATTAAATAAATAGTTAATAGAAAAAAGAAAATTTATTCCTGGCTCGTCGGCGAAATATCTCAACTCATTGAGGTAGTTCCGATAACGAGTGTTGAATACATTTTGAATGGATAACCCCACGTCAAACTTACTTGTCTTAAACTGCCAACCGACATCAAGTAAAAAATATCCCTCGGGAGCATCTTTGAAGTCAAATATCTCTGACTCGGGCGTAATGATGACCGATCCATCTATCAAGTCCTCGGGGCTAACCGTGCGTGGCGCTTGAAATTGCTGGAAGAGATAGCTTGGCTTTAGAGAAAGTTGAGAAACGGTAGCTTTCCAAAAAGTTGGTATTTTCCAATCCAATTGGTAGTTGACCCTAATTGGAGGTTGGTTGATGAGGGGTTCGTCTTTCTTTATGTTTCTTGACCACAAGTAGCTTAGTCCCAGCGTTCCATTGATGGCATCTGACCATTCTTTTTGCCAAGACATATCTGTACCGACAAATAGGGCATCAGCTTGATCGTGTATAAATACGGGCATGGGACCTCTGATAGTACCAATGACGGCAAGTGGTCGGTCGAATATAAAATTTTCGATGTAGTTCGCGTAGGCGGTCAGCGTATAAGTATTCGTTTTTTGTTGCGTTCGCCATTCGTTGATCCACTTATATCCCTTTTCGGGAACTACATTGCTATCTCCCAAGGCCGTTACACGGTTGGTCTTTAATTTACCGTTTTCATTTTCATCATAATAATATCGGAGTAAACCAAAAGAGGTTTTAAAACCGTGCTGTCCAAAGCTGAATAACTCCGCCATATTGGGCGTTCGCCACGCTGTGGCTAGATTAGTTCTAAAAGTGGTGTTATCGGAGATTTTACGAATGTATCCCAACGAAGAAGTTAGGTTGATGAAATCGTAATTATCTCTAAAAATTTTCTGACTAGTTTCCCTTCCTCTTACATCATTAAATTCATAATCCACCCGAACACCTAGCTCAAATGTACCTTTATCTCTTTTGAAACTTTCAATGGCAAAAGTACTCAGGCGAAAAGTATTGTAGTTGGGTATGAATGGAGTAGTTTGAGTACCAGGATTGTTATCATTATTTTGGGTGAACATCTGAAAACCAATCAAACCGTCTAATTCGAACCAGCCAGGATGTTTCCAATCCAATTGAATATCATTAGTAATTAGGTCAAGGTTGATAATCGGTATATCCTCGTTTCTCCTCACATCGTATTCTTCCCTTTTATTAAGTTGACTGCCTACCCGCAGCGTTAATTTAGCATCGTCAGCATATCTCCAGTCCACTTCCACTTTACCCAAATGATGCTGAACCAATTGACTAGGCTCATTGATATCGTAGGAAAAATCTCTGATAAAAATGGGTACATCCGAGTTGATAGCTTGAACAATCGCAGTTCCACTATGTGCAACAGATGATCTCAGGAGTCCTAAATTTTGGCGCAAATAACTATAATATGCTTTGATGTCTAAATTATTATTCAGGCGATATCTTAGCCCTGCGTTAGCAGATCTTTCTTCCTTTCCAGAATTCGTGAGAGAGTAGTCGGGACTGTGTCTATCCCCGATCCGATTATAATTAGCCCCTACGTGATAACTCCAATTATCAAACCCCTGCCCGATTTCAGAATTAACAAAGTAACCCTTCCCGTTGGTCTGATATCCAGTACCTACCTTAGCTCGTAGTGGTTTTATGAAATGTAGTGGATCGCCCTCTATCACAATCGCTCCTCCCAATGCTTCGGGACCGTAGCGTACCCCCGCAGCACCCTTTAGTACCGTCACTCGGTTAGCTGCCGAAATATCAATTTCGGGGGCGTGATCAGTACCCCAGTTTTGGAAGCCGTGTTTGATACCATTATTAAGCACAAGTACCCGATTACCATACAAGCCATGAATGACTGGTAGTTGTACATTACTCCCAATGGAGGTGAAAGTTACTCCTTCTACTTTCGAAATAGCGGCGGCAAGTGATTGGGTGGGATTAAGGGATAGCACCTCTTTGTTAAGACTTTGCTGTGAAATAGATGCTGTGCCTTCCTCTTTGATTCTTTCTGCTTTGATGGTAATTGACTTTAAATAGTTTTTTTCTTTTTTCAAATAGATATAAGGCTGTTCGCTGTGTTCGTAAGCATGCTGGCAAGTTGTGTCACAGTAACCCAAACACGATATGACGAGCGTACTAGATGAATTACATAAATCTTTGAGATGAAATTCACCATTGAGATCAGTCAATGAAAAACTTTCCGTTCCTTTGACATTTACGGCTACGTAAGGCAACTGCTCTTTGGTATCTGCGTCCAAGATGACTCCTTTTAACTCATAGGTACAAGAGTCCATATTTTGTGCAATTACAGTAATATTGAATGCAAGTAGGATAAGTACAACTAAATTATTTTTCATACAGGTATGTTGTTCTTTTAACATAAAGGAATAGGCTGATAACCTTAGTTTTTAGAAACTCTTTTTGTTATCTTATAAATTATTATGAGTAATGCTATCACAGCTATTAGGCAAATGACTAAAATTAATTGGCAAGATTTAAAAAATCATGTTACCATATTCACAGCAATCCTAAATGAACAGTATCGCCTACTTGAACAATCTGCGAATAACAAAATAAAATTTGTATGAAATAAATTGAGAATACTAAATCATTAGATGAGACTATGATAGGGTAGGTGGGCCTCGTAGGTAATGGTTAGAGTGAGCGTATCGGAATAATATTTTTTCCTTATTGAAAATGAACTGCGTGTGCTCATTTTCAAATGATCTTAAACTTGGAAAGTTGATCTTAGGAAAATCGAATTGGGCTAGTACTGCATCACATAACTTACATTGATGTTCAGTCGAAACAAGATGATCAGTAGAATTACCCGTCGTCTGACGATCATTTTGAACTAAAGGAAGATGATGAGCATCTTCTGCTAGTTCCGTCGAGCAATTTTTATGAGTATGGTGATGATGCTCGTGATCTAAGAGTGGATGTAAATTATTTATCAAAAAAGCAGCGCAGTAACTCAACAGCAAAACAGCCACAGATAGGCTTTGCCATAAGTTTTGGTATTTGCTTTTTTGATGCATTGAATGATAATTAATGTGTTGTGTAGCAACGTCAGGAAAACCTATCCCATTTTTTTGCGCTGCAAAGCTAACTAAATATTTTTCAATATTTACCAGATTATGTTGGCTAAACGATATTTGAATGACTTTTGCGTCCTCGTGGATAAAATAAATTTGTAAAAAATATTTTCCAGATTTTGATAGCAGATATTGCTAAATCAAATACGAAGAAACCATATTTATTTTTCATTGCTTTTCGTCGTAATTTTAATCCATTTGAGAAAACTACTCTTAATGGATACTAATGCACCTTTAGCCAACTACGATGCTCAATGGAAAAAAATCATTGAGTACTTTCCAGAACATACCTTACAGCGACTTTTTCCCGACCTCGCCGAGCAAAGGGATTTTT
>JBCCJE010000253.1:0-7114 GCA_039027925.1 Bacteroidota bacterium | reverse complement strand
CAGGAATTATCCCAATTGATATCATAAGAATGATTACTAAATCCTTGATGACAAAAAACATAAAAATTTCATACTCAAAATTGATACCCTATTCCCAACCTTAGTAATACCTCTCCTCCTTGATTAAAGTCAAGGCCTCCCTGTTTTTGTTGGTTTCTTGTAAGAGCGGGATTTTTGATATCTTGAAAGTCAACACCTACAGTAAATACATCCATGAGTAAATTTAATTCTAAATAAAAACGATTATGAAACAGCCATTGGGCTTTGGGTAATAGTGAAAATACAAATCCTGCTTGCAGACGTTCCCTAGGATAAGTCTCATTTGTCAAAGGGTCTATATTTTGTTCAGAGTAAAAAGCTTGACTCGCTCCTCCTATTCCTAGTTTTATCTTTTTAGATTCATAAAACCATTTTCCTAGCTCTGCTCGAATTCCAAGTAGGAAAGATGATGATTCCATTGGATAGGTATAAAAATTTGGAATGAACACATTGGTTATCGTATCGTAGAATCCTTCACTAATATTTCTTTCTTGCTCCCTTTGAAAATATATTAGCTCAGTTTCAAAGTACTTTTTAGAGTCTTTTTTATTTTTTTGGTAGGCTATTGATATTCCTTGGAAGTGAACCCCAGAAGGATTTTCAATCATTATCTCAGGAAAGTCTTTGGTATTTAAGTCAAAATTCGAATAAATTTTCAAAGAGTGATTTCTGATTGGGTTATCTTGCGCTTTACAAAAACCAAAGCAAAACCAAACTAAAGAAAGAATGTAAATGAATTGTTTTTTCATCATTAATATTTTCTGTTTTTAGATAAAAAAGAAGTACGTTGTAAAACAAAATTACAACGTACCTTTTTTATTTATTTCATTTTTCCTTAAAAAATTTGACAAGTTTATCCGGATATTTAATTTTCCCCATAACGTGAAGTCACGGGGAAGGTGGCTCGTTACCCCGTAATTCTTAATGCTACAAAATGTCAAATATCCAGATAAACTTGTCAAAATTTACCGAAGTATTGTCACATCCCCCTTAATGATAATTCCCTCCGCAAAATCCAATCGAAGAATGTAGTAGTAAGTACCCTCGGGCAAGGGTTTTCCACTATTATTCGTTCCTTGCCAATCATTAGCGTAGGGTCTCGCTTCGTAAACAATATCTCCCCAACGATTAAAAACTAAAAACTCATTGTTGTCAAATCCATTTGGATTTTGAACTAAGATGTCAAAAATAAAGGCATCATTCAACCCATCGTCGTTGGGTGTGATCGTGTTAATGTTTTGTTTTAATAAACTATCAATGGGTAAAGGTGCTTCGACGGTGACGGTAATCGTCACGGTAGCATCGTCACAATTATCGGGGCAGACATCTGAGCACAGTTCGTAATCAAAAGTTTCCGTTCCGACAAAAGAAGCATCTGGAGTGTAGGTGAAATTTCCATTTCCATTATCATCCAATGTACCATTCATCGTACTCGATAGGGTTTCAAATGTACCGCTAATAAAAATATCATTATCTCCTACCTCAAAATCCAAGACCTCTCCTTCTATCATTTGGTAAAAATCATCGTTAGCGGTAATAGCTTCCGCTTCGAATGCGATAATTACGGTATCCGAACTATACTCAGGACAGCCGATTGCGGAAAGTGTCCAGATAAAGATATTTTCTCCAGGTTGGAGGTTAGTTACTTCCGTGGTAGGACTTGCGGGGTCAGCGGGAATAGCCGCTCCGAGGTTGATCCAAATTCCAGTTACATCAGTTGGTAAATTAGCATTTAGGGTTGTCATTGGATCGCAAGTAGCCATATCTTCACCCGCATCGGCATTTGGAAAACTATTGTTAAAAGTCACTTCGACTGCCGCCGTGGCGGTGCACCCAGAAGTATCATCCCCTACAAACAAGGTATAAGTGCCCGCCGCCGATACTTCGGGGGTAAGTGTCATTGCGCCGTTTTCGATAGTTCCATCGGTCGTTATCCAAAGGTAGCTGATGTTTGTTCCTACGGAAGAACCAGTGCCGTCCAACTGAACAGATAGAACGCCACAATCCAATTGAACAGGCGTAACGGCCTGAGCTACAACATCGCTACTGTTGACTACTTCCACGGTATCAATGGCGATACATCCATTAGTGGTATTCGTCACTTCCAAAATGTAAGTGCCCGCAGAACCCACTTCGAGCGACAAAGTAGTGTTTCCAAATATAATATTACCGTTGGGAGATGTCCAAAAATAAGTGAAGTCATTTCCTTGTGAGGAACTTGTCCCATCTATCGTAATAGAATTGACATCACAGGGAAACTCTACATCTATTCCAGCATTGGCAATCGGCGGATCGGCATCATTGATGATTTCAATATCTACGGTATCAGCACACCCCGTCAGGGTATCTACCGCAATGAACTGATACATACCAGCCGCATTGGCTTGTATCGTCAGTTGAGTAGTGTCGGTAGTCGTAATATTTCCATCGGGCGTAAACCACGAGTAAATCACGTTAGTACTAGAAGCCATCACCGCTGCTTCCAAATTCACAAGGTCATTTTGACAATCCAAATTACCATCGGCAGTAGCCATTGCTACTACGGAGGTCGTATCGGTCAGTACTAATGCACCTGTGGCGTAGGTACATCCCGTGATGGTATCCGTCACTAAGAAAGTATAAAAAGTAGGTGCATCTACGGTAATCATGTTCGTTTCACATCCAGCTACACAATTTCCGTTAGGGCCAAATACCCATTCAAAGATCTGATTAGGTAGCAAAACCGAGTTCGAAGCATCAAGTGTCACTTGTGGATTATTGCAAGTCAGATTATCAGGAAACTCTATTTCCAAGTCGGGTGTATCTCCCAAAGGCTCTACGAATACCGTCGCCGTATCAGCGCATCCATTGCTCGGATTGGTGACACACAGGGTATAAGTACCACCCTGACTGACGGTAGGTTCTAGCGTCGTTTCCCCATCATCAATGACTCCGTCCAATGTTTTCCATAAATATTCTACGCCAATCGCAGTAGATCCCGTTCCGTCCAGCGTGATCGTCTGATCGCAATCGAAAGCTACGGTATCTTGGGCTACCGCTGCGGTAGGCGTATTGGTATTGATACTCACTAGAACTTGGTCCGAGGCAGCGCAATTATTAGAAGTATTGGTTATCGTCAAAGTGTAAGTTCCTGCAATGTTGACAATGGGAGTCAACGTAGTGCTATCATTTACCAACCCTGGGCCAGCCCATTCAATCATAAATCCTGGCCCACTCGAAGATACCAAAGAAGCATCAAGCGTAATCTCTGGATCAGTACAAGTAATCGTAGCATTAACCCCCGCTTCGACTATGGGAAAATCATCTGCTTCGGTAACGGTGACAGTATCCATACTCATACATCCATTGAGTGTATCCGTCACGATAATGATAAATTCTCCAGCGGAGGTAATGCTTGGCGTCAAGGTGGTATCATCGGTGGGATCATCTCCCGAAATGGCTACCCATTGATAAATAAAATTAACCCCAGTAGATGATCCCGAACCATCAAGTGTATCATTGGAGAAATCACAATTCAATTCAAAATCTACTCCTGCATCTGCAGTCGGTTCGTTGGAATCCATCATTACCTGTACGCAGGAAGTGTCAGCACACCCGTTAGCTACACTTTCCAAAATCATACAGTAGTTGCCTACGGCATCCACCACGGGATCAGCATCATTGGTAAACGAAGCAATATTTCCATCAGTAGTAAACCAGCTAAAGGCAATATCCGAACTCACGCTGGCACTCCCTCCTAACAATACAATTTCGGATTGCGAACAAGTCAAGGTCGCAGGAGCGGGAGGATCAGACACAGGAGGAATAGTATCTACTGTCACTACGACCGATGAAACGGCAGTACAGCTCGTAAGAGTATCCGTAACTTCTAAGATATAGGTACCACCCGAATTGACAAAAGGAGCTACCGAAGTCGTATTCAGCATAGTGCCCGAAGTGAACCATTGGTATTGGTAATCTCCGCCCAACGAAGAATTAGAACCATCTAGCTGAACAGAATCCACGCTGCAAGTGAGTGTTCTATCGGGGCCTGCGTCAGCCACGGGAAGATCAGCGTCTTGAGTGATGGTAGTGGAATCCGTACTAAAGCAACCATTTAAAGTATCCGTTACGGTCAGAAAATATTCCCCCGCACTACTCGCCTGCGCCGTTAGAGCGGTAGAATCCAAAAAGATATTTCCATTTGGTGTAGTCCACAGATAGGTGAAATTATTTCCAGTAGAAGACCCTGCACCGTTCAGTACGACTACCTGAACGGTACAGTCAATCGTAGGATTATTATCCGAAACTACGGCTACCGGAATAGTTGCATCGCTCGTAACTTCCACCGAAGATACGGCGGTACAGCCCGTCAGATCATTGGTCACTTCGAGGGTATAAGTACCCGTGACATTTACGGTAGCCATATTCGTATTAATTCCATCAATGATTCCCAGACCATTCCACGAGTAAGAAATATTAGTTCCACTCGAAGAATTACTACCATCCAAAATCACACTCGATTGTGAGCAAGTAATGACCATATCATTTCCTGCATCAGATGTAGGTGTATTGTTATTTAACGCAATTTCTACTTGATCGGTAGCCGTACACCCCGTTGCCATTTCGGTAACTACGACTTCGTAAGTTCCCGCCCCGTTGATGGTTGGAGACTCAGAATCCTGTCCACTCACAAAACTACCTCCCGTCGTCGTCCACGCATAAGTGTAAACGCCCATTGGATTTACCGTGGCGTTCAGTTGTAGCTCGGTGATGGCACAAGTAAGCGTATCGGGCATACCAGCGTTCACAATGGGCGGTACTACATCTCCCGTCACTACTGCCTGCGAGGTTGCGGTACATCCATTGTTCGTATCAGTTACAAGCAAATTATAAATACCAAGGGCATTCACCGTAGGCATGTTGGTGTCTCCATTGAGTATAGTGGCCGTTCCCGCATCGTGTGTCCAACTGTAAGTAATATTCATACCCGAAGAAGAACCCGAACCGTCCAAGACGGTCGTGGGATCTGTGCAGCTAATCGTATCGAGTCCGCCCGCATCGGCAATTGGTACGATAAAATCTCCAAGCAATTCGAAGGTTTCGACAAATTCAAAGGAGGGATTACTCGAATCCATGATGGTCACGGTGTAAGTACCATTTGTCAAACCACTAATGTCCTGCGTAGTGCTATCATTGCTCCACAGGTAGGTGTAGGGAGACATCCCACCAGCTACTGATATTTCGATAGCTCCCCCTTCGGGATCAGTACAATTTGGTTGCGTAAGAGTATTGTTGGTCACAAAGAGGGCTTGTTGGATATTGACTAATCCTCCCTGCGATACCAGTCCCAAATTGTCTGTACTCCCAAATTCTATTACCTCTATGGGGACGGGGTCATCAGTAAATGCAACGGTAGTAGCATCGTTGACATCTCCTACCACCGTGAAGCATATTTCGAAAATGACTGTGCCATCTGGTAGGGTGACACCATTAAAAGGATCAAGATCATCATCATTCCAAGAGAAGGCGATGATGCCCATATCAGACATACTTGCCCCGAAGGAGGCCGCACTCAAATCTGATAAATTGATATTGGTAACGGAGTCGTACGCTATGACCGTCGGATCCCAGTTGATGGCACTTTGAATACTTTCCAAATTGTCAAAATTCTCTACGCTGACTGGCAGACAAAATGCTGATCCTGGCGTCTGCACTGTATCGGGGAGGTTAAAAATCAAAGGCGGAATAAGCGTTACCGTTCCTCCTTGGGTAGTCAGTCCTAAATTGGGATTTAGCAAAGTAGCCACTTCGATGGAAGTAGGATTTCCCGTAAAATCTACGTCAGTACTGCCTCCAGTAGTACCTATTACCGTGAAGCATAATTGGAAAAACACCTCGTTGTCAGGAAGGGTAGCAGGGGGAAATCCAAAAAAAGAAAACGTAATAGCCCCCGCGGACGCACCGCTCGAATTGACATTTCCGCTGGCAAAAGCGGGCGCAAGGTTCTGTACGGAGCTAAATTCGAGCAGCGTAGGATTCCAGTTGACGGAAAATTGAAGGCTTATGATCCCTTCCAAATTTTCGGCAGTCACATCCATGCAGAAAGTACTACCCGTGCCAGCAGTTACGTCTTCTAAAGTGAATACCGCCTGCGCCTGAATTTTGGGGATGGTAAATAAAAGTATTAATCCGGTAACAATGGTTTTATATATGTGCATCATCTTCTCTTCTAAATATATTTTTGGGACACGCTAAGTTGTTTTTCTTTTGAAAAAACAAGTAGGCAAAAGTTGTTGGTTAAATAATGTGATTAAGAATGATCCCTTTTAACTTATTCTATAGAGAATGCAATGTTGATTTCGTGGGTGTTGCCCACATCTGGACCGAAAGTATTGAAAGAATAATCGAACCCGTATCCGATCCTTAGAGTGTTGTCCCATCCTAGGGTTTCGCCGAAGGAAAATCCAGTTTCCAGATGATACGTCCCCGCCGTGGAGAGTCCGGTGCCCAACCACATATTGCCTGGGAATTGATACCGGAGGTTAAAATCTACCGAAAGGGGCGCATTGGGAGCGTACCTGATCCACGCCGAGGGTTCTAGCATCCCATCGTTATCGAAGAAATGATAGAGTCCCAGTAGCCCGTAGAAATGTTGGATACGTTGCGTGTTAAATTCGCCGTCCTCATTTTTAAAATTCAAATTGAGTCCAAATACTTGAGGAACAGAAAGACCGCTGTAAAAAATATCACCGTCCAATTTTCCACCGTCCAGCGTCCGATAAAAATATACTCCAAGTCCGACATCAGGAAAAATCTGAGACTGATTCTCATTAGTTACCACATCTCCCGGGTCTCTCGTCACCAGTTCGGAAGCATTGACACGGTACTGAACAGCACCAATATTTAGCCCAAAAGATAATCCGCTGTACGTTGCATCTTCGGTCAGTATTCCGCCGAGCCTTCCATAGACCCCCATGAATCGGTTATACCCAACGATAGCCTTCCTGCTTTGCTGCCAATTTTTATCAGCCCAACAGCTTCCCTTATTTACTCAATACAGGCAAAATATTGGTATCCTCAATCCCGCCGCCAT